>CANEFU010000021.1 GCA_947426875.1 uncultured Clostridium sp. | reverse complement strand
AATTAGTCCAGATGGGAAAAAGGTTGAATTGCTAGGCGAAGTAATATTATTAGAAGATATATCACCTCAAATAAAAAAAATAAGTGGTGGAGAAGTAATAATAAACGATAGTAAATATGAAATTTATCAAGCAAGTAGACCTCGTAATCCAGATGGAACAATCCATCACACTACGTTAGAACTTTTATAGGTGGCATAATATGAAAATAACTTGGAATACAAAAAATATAAATATGATAAACGAGCAGGCTAAATTAGCATTACTAGATACAGCAGAAGCTATTAAGACTGATTTAATTCAGAGTCAAACAATGCCATTTGATAGTGGAATAATGCAAAACCATAGTACTTTTGTTGATGATAAAAGAGTTATCAAAGGTATTACAAAGATAGTTGTAGATACTATTTATTCAAGAAAAATCTATTTTGACCCAGAAATAAATATCAAACAGGGCAAAAATCCTAATGCAAAACAGTATTATTTTGATGATTATATGGTTGGAAATAAAAAGGACTTGCCTATAAAGTATTTTAAACAATTTATGCAGAGGAGAATGGGATAATGATATCTAAAATAAGCACAGTAAAAATAAAAGATTATTTAAAATCTATTATTACAGAATGTCAAGAATGGTTTATAGGACAAATGGACGAAAATCAAGAAAAAGCTATTGCTCTATATGCTAATCGTAGGCAATTAGAAGATAATTCAAAATACAAACGATTAAAAAGTTATAGTATGTTACCACTTACTTTACTTTTAAGATGGACTAAAAACTATAATACAGCCGAAACAGAGGCAAACAAAATATATGAGCTACTAGATTGTAGTTCTTTTTTTATTGATGATTATAATTGCTCGATTGAGTGTTTATATAATGGCCCAATTTATTTAGGGTCAGATGAAAACAATATTTATAAGTTTTCGATAGAATTAAATTTATTATATAGAAAGGGTGAAAAATAATGGCAACAAAAACAGGAGTATATCCAGTTTATGAAAATCAATTTCAAGTAGGTGCAAGTAAAGATGCTTTAACAGAAATTGCAGATATGGAAACTTTTAGTGTCAAGCTAGACAATGGAGTAGAAGAATGGAATCCATTTAACCACAAAGGTTGGGTTAGAAGATTAATGACATCTAAATCTGTTACAATATCAATTTCTGGAAAAAGAAACTTTGGAGATGCAGGAAATGATTATGTAGCAAGCAAGGCTTTAAAAAACGGTAGAGATGTAGAAGGATGTTTACAATGGACATTTCCAGACGGTGCTACTTTATTATTTGAAGAAGCGGTAATTAATGTTACTAACTGGGGAGCTGGAAAATCAACGGAAGTTATACCACTTGAATTTGATGTGATGTCAAATGGAAAACCAATATATACGGAAGCAACAGCGTCATTACAGGCAAAGACAGTAACAAAATAGGGGAGCTTATAATGCTCTCCTAAATTTATATTTAGGAGGAAATTTAAATGGCAAATTTAGATATTAGTTCAAAATTAGGACATGAAAAACAAGAAATAACAATAGCAGAAGGGAAAACATACGAAGTAGATTGTAGTGCTGAAACAATGTTAAAAGCACAAGACATATTCAAAAAAGATGATAGTTTAGATGGATTATTTGCAGCTATAAAATTATTAACAGGAGAAAAAGCTGAAAAAGAAATTAGAGAGATGAAATTAACAGTAGGAGGATTAAAAACCGTTATAATTGCAATTATGGCACAAGTAAATGAAATTTCTTATGAAGAAATGGAGAAACGATTTCAAAACAAGTAACGATACTGAGTTATGGTATGACATAGAAGAAGATTGGCCTCTAGTAGAGGCAAGCCTTGCAAAACAATATGGAATAAGAATAAGAAAAGAAATAAACACAATGGATTATGCGGAATTGTGTAATCTTATTTCTGGTTTAATGCCAGATACTCCACTACGGAAATATTGTTCAAATTCGTAGTGAAGAAGATGATGAAATTCTTAAGAATTTCACACAAGAACAAAGAGACATAAAATGGAAATACAGAAGTAAATTAGCAAAGAAGATTAACAAAGAAGATTATGAAAAAGTTATCGCTGAAATGCAGAAAGCTTTTAAAGAAATGGCTGGTGATAACAAATGATAGAAGTAAGATGCCCTAATTGTAATCAACTTCTAATTAGAGTTGAACAATGCAAGGGCGAAATAAAATGTATACGATGTAAGAAAACAATAAAAATTGATATAGATGAAAAAGACAGAGTGAGCAACACGACCATTATAGGTGAGTAGTTAGCCAATACCTGCTTTTACCTTAAAGAGAAGGGAGGAGTAGGTATATGAGCACAAATGTAGGAGCGGTTGATTTTGAGTTATTATTAAATTCAAATCCATTTAATAAAGGACTAAAAAGTACAAGCAACACAATAAAAAGTTCTGGAATAGAAAACTCATTAAAAAATATAGGTAAAATGGCTTTAGCTGCTTTTTCTGTAAAAGCAATTGTTAATTTTGGGAAAGAATGCTTAAATTTAGGTTCGGATTTAGCAGAAGTTCAAAATGTTGTAGATGTTACATTTGGAAATCTAAACACAGAAGTAAACAAGTTTGCAGAAAATGCAATTGAACAATTTGGATTAGGACAAACTGTAACAAAAAAATATGTTGGTACATTTGGAGCAATGGCGAAAGCTTTTAATTTCTCTAATAAAGAAGCTTTAGCAATGTCCGAAACTTTAACAGGATTAACTGGAGATGTTGCTTCGTTTTATAATTTATCAAGTGATGAAGCATATACGAAGTTAAAATCTGTATTCACAGGAGAAACAGAAACTTTAAAGGACTTAGGAGTTGTGATGACACAAAACGCACTTGACCAATATGCAATGGCAAATGGATATGGGAAAGCAACTGCTAAAATGTCAGAACAAGAAAAAGTAGCATTAAGATACAAATTTGTAATGGACAAATTAAGTCTTGCACAAGGAGACTTTGCGAGAACTAGTGATAGTTGGGCGAATCAAACAAGAGTGTTAAGCTTAAGATTTAATGAATTAAAGGCAACTTTAGGACAAGGTTTCATTAATATATTTACACCAATTGTAAAAGGAATAAACTGGGTTTTAAGAGGATTACAAGTATTAGCAAATGCTTTTAAATCCTTTACAGAAATAATATTTGGAAATGCTGGAGGAAATAACGAAACTTCTTCTGTTGTATCAGATTTAGCAACGAACGCATCAAATGCAAGCGACGCAGTTGGAGGAATTGGAGATAGTGCAAAAAAAAGTGCAAAAGATTTAAAAAGTTTAGCAGCATTTGATACTGCACAGATTTTGAAAAGTGATAGTGATGATAGTGATTCGACTTCAGGTGGAGGAGTAGGAGGAATTGGTTCTGTTGATTTTGGCAACACTGCTAATTCAACAATGCAACAAGCTAATATGCAAATGGATGCATTTATTAAAAAAGCAAAAGAATTAGTATCTATATTTAAGCAAGGATTTTCAGAAGGATTTGGAGATTTTGACTTCTCAAGTATTACAAATTCAATTGAAGGGATAAAAAAGAGCTTAATAGAGATATTTACGGAACAAGAAGTATTAAATTCTGCTAATAATTGGGCTAATACAGTAGCTTTAAATTTAGGAAGAGTAGTAGGCAGCATAGCAAGTATAGGAACAACAATAGCAGACAATTTATTAGGTGGATTTAATTTGTTTTTAGAACAAAACAAAGAAAATCTAAAAAATCATATAGTTAGACTATTTGACTTATCAAGTAGAAGTGCAGAAATACAAGGGAAATTTGCAGTAACGATTGCCGACATATTTAGTGTACTTAGAGGAGATACAGCAAAACAAATAACAGCTGATATTATAGCAATATTTACAGATAGTTTTCTAGGAATTAAAGAAATAGGATGGCAAGCAGGTAACGATATTTTATATATGATTACTGAACCGATAAATGAAAATAAAGATTTAATCAAACAAACGTTACAAGGAATATTAGAGCCAGTTTCAAGTGTATTAAGAACAATAAAGCAGGGAATACAAGACACATTTTCAAAATTTTGGGAAGTATATGATACATACATAAAACCAGCGGTAGAAAACGTTAAAAACGGTTTTTCTAGTATATTAGATACAGTATTAAATGTTTGGAATGAAAATGTAAAACCAATTTTAGACGAATGGGCTAATAGATTCGATATTCTATGGAAAGAACATTTACAACCTATGGTTAATAGTTTTTTAGAGTTTTTTGGAAAATTAATTAATGGAATATCTGAATTATGGAATCAGTGGTTAGTTCCAATTATTAATTGGGTAGTTGAAAATGTGGTGCCTGTATTGAGTCCAATTTTCGAAACAATAGGAAATTTATTTATAAATGCTTTTGGTGTTATATCAGATATTTTAAATGGAATTTGGCAAGTTTTAGGAGGATTAATTGATTTTATTGTTGGAGTTTTTACAGGAGATTGGGGAAAGGCTTGGAATGGAATAAGCTCAATTTTTTCTGGAATATGGACAGCAATTAAATGTTTTTTTGAGGGAATATGGAACTCTATCAAAGATATAGTTACAGGTGCAATAGATACAGTAAAAGCATATATACAATATGTGTTAAATGTAATAAAGACAGTATGGGAAAATATTTGGAATGGTATAAGTAGTTTTGTAAGTGGAATATGGAATGGAATTAAAAATATATTTTCGGGAGTAGGAAGTTGGTTTACTAATGTATTCCAACAAGCATATAACGGAATAACACGAGTATTTAGTAATATAGGGATATTTTTTAGTAATATATGGAATGGAATTAAAAATACCTTTACAAATCTTGGAACGAATATTGGAAATGCTATTTCTAATGCTGTAAAAACTGGAATAAATGGTGTTATATCGCTTATAGAAAGAACAATAAATTCTGCAATTAATTTAATAAACGGTGGAATAGATTTAATCAATTTAATACCAGGAGTAAGTGTAGGAAAGGTAGGAAGACTTAAATTACCAAGACTTGCGGAAGGTGGATATGTAAAAGCAAATACTCCGCAACTGGCAATGATAGGAGACAATAGGCATCAAGGAGAAGTTGTAGCACCAGAAGGCAAAATAATGGAGCTATATAAAAAAGCTAATCAAGAAATGGGATTAGGAAATAATCAAAAAGTAATACAATTATTAGAAATGATAATACAAATATTAACTAATTTAAGTTTTGATTTTAATTTATATATAGATAGTTATGAATTAAATAAAAGGTTAGAAAAGATAAAAAATAAAAATAAATTTGCAACGAATGGAGGCTAGAAAATGTATGAACCAACATTAATAGTAAACAACACTAGAGTACCAGGAATTATAGATATAGTTACTGGGCCAGAGCCTCTATGGGGTGACGGAACAGGAAGAAGAGCGATGGATGGACACTATAGCGGGACATTTACAGGATATTTTACAACAATAGAAATAAAATTTGGAAAAGTAACAGATAGTGAGTTTAATTTAATAAAACAATTACTTGAACATCCTTTTTTAGAGGGGGTTCAATTTGCTTTAGAAAAAGATATGGAGAATTACAAGCAGGGAGATTTATTTACAGAAGATTTTTATAATGGACAAGCTATAAAATCAAGTCCACTACCTTGCGGTGGATATTGGAATGAATTTAACGTGGTTTTAACAGCAATAGACGGGAGGCCTCAAAGAACATGAGAAAAGTAAGCAATGAATTTATAAATTTGTCAAAAAAGATAAAGGCACAAGATTTGAAGTTAAGTATTAACGAAGGAGAGTTAACAGTTCAAGAAGTGCATTTAATGCCTGTGAATATATTTAATGCAATGCCTGTTAGTTTATTAAAAGCAAGAAAACAAGTAATTGTAAAAGAATTAAAATACAATTTTGAAGGACAATTATTTAAAACTATAATGCAACAGATAGAAATTACGGTAAAAAATGCTAACGAAATAAAGGGAAAACTTGTTAACTTTCAATATGGAATCTCAATAAATAATGAATTTGAATATGTTGATATGGGTGAATATTACATTAAAGATGTAGAAGATGACAAAAAGAAAGAAGAGCTTGTTGTAACTGGATATGATAAAATGTTAAATTTTATGGTTCAATTTAAACAAACTGATTTACAATTAACATATCCATGCAAAATGTCACAATTAGTAAGTAGAATAGGAGAGGTCTGTGGAGTACAACTATACTCTACAGATTTTTATAATTCAGATTTAATTGTAGACGAAGATTTTTTTACTATTCAAGAGCTAACATATAGAGATGTTTTAGAAAAAGTAGCTCAAACTACACTGACAACTATTTTTATCAAAGAAAACAAATTATATCTTTGTAGGACAGGAGATAGCGTGCAAATTTTAGATAGCAGTTTTTTATCAAATTTAGTTGTTGGAGAAAAATTCGGCCCAGTCAATGCTTTAGTTCTTGGAAGAGGAAGCGTAGAAGACAATATTGAATCGATTAATCAACAAAGTATAAATTTAAATGGTAGATGTGAAATAAGATTTGACGAAAATGAATTTATAGATAGCAAAAGAGAAGAAGTAATTGATGAAATGTTTCAACAAATAAATGGTTTGGAATATTATGCAATCGAAGCTTCTAATCTGGGACTGCTGTGGTTAGAACCTTGTGATGTGATTATAGCTAAAGATAGAGAAGAAAATGAATACAAGGCTATTTATTTAAAAGCAAATGTCACTATAAATACAGGAATACAAGGAGAGATGGAATCTAATATTCCAGAATCTACTACAACAGAGTATAAGATTACTACCAAAGAACAAAAAAAGACTTTAAAAGTAGAAAGAATGGCTAAAAAACATGAAGGAATAATACAAGATTTAATAGAAGAAAATTCAGAGCATTCACAAAAACTAACAAAAGTTGAACAGGATGTAAATAGCATAACTCAACAAGTTCAAGATATGGAGGACTTAACCAATACAGCAGAAGGAATAAAAACAATAACACTAGAAAACTGTATAGAAGGAAATTTACTTGAATTACATATCTTTGGAAATAATAGTGTATTTAAATACTTGCACGTATCTGATAATTTATATTTAAGTGATGATTTGCTTTTATATGGAGATAGTCGAATTGTAGTAGCTGATAAAGAAAATAAGCAAAAAATATATGACTTAGGCGTATTGGATACTTTAAGACAAAATGGAGCAATATGTGATGAATATATTTTAGAAAAAGGCAAAGCTAGAATAATAAGAAGAATAGCAAAAGATGGGTCAATATTGCAAAAAGAAAAAGTGGAGGAATTAGGAGATTTTTCTATTAAAATATCAGAAGGAAAAAATACAATAACAATAAAAAATTATTCTGCTAAATTAAATGCAAAATATGCAATAAAAACTGAATATTCGGAAGTTTTTGCAACAAAAGTAGAGATGAACTCATCTATAACTCAAACAGCAGAAGAAATAAAAAGTGAAGTAAATAAAAAAGTAGATGGGGAAGAGTTTGGAACGTATATACAACAAAATGCAGAAGCTATAAGAATTGCATGGAATCAAATATCACAATATTTTAAAATGGAAGGAATTAACGGAAAAGCTACATTAAATATATACGATAAAAACAACAAGATACTAATGAGGTTAAACGATATAGGACAAGAATTTTATTACAACGATGCATTTATTGGATACATGGGAACAGCTAGCTTAGCATCTGATAATAGCAAAAGAGGTTTATCATTTAATTTGAATGCTGAAGGAAGTTTTATAGATTTTGCTTTTGATGAAAATAATGATGGAGAATATACACCAAAAATTAGATATTCAAAAAACGACGGGGTTACTATTAATGACAAACTCAAGATTTATGACGAGCTTAAGGTATATAGCAATTTGGACATGGAAGGATATGAAGTAAGAGGAGTTAGTAATTTAATAAAGACAGATATTGTTGAAAGTATTAATATGCCAGAATATGCATCGGACAGAAGCTTTATAGTTTTAGATTTTACAACTAAAAACAATGGAACTTTTAGAGTTCAAGTAAATGCTTCAGATGGAAGATTGAAAAAGAATATAAAAAATACTAGTATTACTGCATTAGACGTAATAAATTCAATAAAACACAGAGAGTTTAACTGGAAAAACAGTGAGTACTTTCAAGAATTGGGTTACATCGCTCAAGAGCTTGAGCAAGTGAATGAAAAATTTATTACTAAAGTTCCTCAGATAGATGAAGAAGGAAATACAATTGATTATTTATATCAAGTAAGCGATAAAGATATTATGCCGTACGTAACAAAAGCATTACAAGAGCTTTATAAAATACAACAAGATAATAGAAATGAATTAGAAAAGCAGAAGGAACTATTGAAGATAATTGCTGAAAAAAACAACTTAGAAAAAGAGTACAACAACATATTTAGTGATGCTGTAAAACCTAAAAAAGTAGAAGTTAAAAAGAATAATCAGGAGGTTTTTTACAATGAGGAAATAAAATTTACAAAAATTAAAAAAATTGAGAAACAGAAACCTAATTTAAAAGACTTAAAATATAGCAAGGAGGGAAAATAATGCCTTATTTTGATTTTGAAAACAATATATCAGTAGCAAACGATGTTACTCTTAATGCAATGCAAAAAGGATTAATGGAACTAGTTTTTCCAATTCGGAAGTACATATATAACTCAAACTAACACAAATCCAAGTGAAATACTAAGATTTGGAACATGGGAAAGGATTAAAGGAAAAATAGCATTAGGTTTGGATGAAGATGATAGCAACATGAATGCAATTGGAAAAACAGGAGGAGAGAAAGAACACAAATTAACAATAGAAGAAATGCCTAAACATAAACCCGACTTGACATTAAAATATGGTGGCGATGGTAACGTATATGGAATAGTGGTAGAACCTTCGAAAGGCACAAAAAATTCAGACCAAATATCTGTCGTAGGAGGAGATAAATCACATAATAATATGCAACCATACGAAGTAGTTGGATACATGTGGATAAGGAGGGCTTAGGATGAGTGAAACAACGTATTTAAAAATAGAAAAACATGATAACGTAGCAACTAATAAAAACCCTGTCGATTGGGATAGGTATATAAATAAGAGTTGGGACAAGGTAGATGAAGCATGTAGAGTTCAAAATAAAGATATAGAGCAATTAAAACAAGAAAGTTTTGATTTCAAAAGCATACTTCCGAGCATAAAAGGAGAAGGCGAAAAAGTAACGTTAAACGGTACATCAGAAGCTAGCTTTAAAAAGTTTAAAGTAGAAGGAAATAGCTTTCAAAATACAAGAGAAGGATACAATATATTAAATGTACCGTCGACTTTAAAAGTAAGTACTACAAGCAGACAATATTCTACTCCAATTCCAGCAAACACGAAAATAACAGTGAGTTGGGATAGCTTTGAAAAAGGAGGAGAAAACAATCCCGCAATAGACTTTAGAAACGTGTCAGGTAAAACTATTACATATATTGAACTTTCAGAGAATGAGAACACACATACTTTTACTACGACTGATGAAATAGCATCTTCAAATATTTACTCAAACGGATATAACTATAATAATAGTGCTTCTGTAACGAGTACTATAAACAATTTGATGATAAACATCGGAGAAGCTAAAGAATATGAACAGTATGGAGCAAGTCCAACTCCGCAATTTTCATCAGAAATCGAAAATTGTGGGGACAATGTAAACTTGTTAAACGTGAACGACATAAATAAAGCAGGATATTTTCTAACGTCAAATGGAGTAGATATTACATTTTTAGAAAATGGAGCAATCAAATTAAATGGAACAGCATCAAAAGCTTTTTCAATTCCCGTACTTGGAGCATATCAAAGCGGAAATTATAAATTAAATTTAGATGGAAGGTATGCTTTAAGTGGATTAGCAGATGGATGTAGCATGTCATTTTTAAACGGAACAAATAATATTGCTGAGTTTAAAAACAATGAAGTAAAAGATATAAAACAGAAAATTGATTATGTTATATTGTCGATAAAATTAAATGCAAGTTTTGACAATACAATTATTTACTTAAAATTAGAAAAAGAAAGAATAACCTCATATAGCAAATTCGAACAAGGTAATATTAATTTTACTGTTTGTAATAAAAACTTAATAAACACAGAAATATTAGCTTCAAAAGAATGTCAAGCTATAATTAATGTAACAAAAAATGGATTTATGATAGATTTATCAAAAAACTTTAATATAAAGTATTCTGAAGATTTGTTTTTTGGCGAACTTGATGGTAACAAACAATATACATTAAGTTATCACATTAAAAAAGATAACGACGTCTTTAGACCGTATCTAAGCTTTTTGTATGAAGACGGAAGCAGCGAAGGAGATGTAAGAAATGACTTAGAATATGATGCTAAAATAACTTCTAACAATAAAAAGAAAATAATTGGCATAAGAATGTTATGGAATACTCAAACGGGCGGTGGAACAGCAATATTTTCGAATATTATGCTCGAAGAAGCTATAGTAAAAACAGATTTCGTAGAACAAAAAAAGCAAGATTTTATATTTCCGTTAAAGCGAAAATTTTATAAGAATGATTATTTAGCAGATGACGGAATACATCATAATTGAATCGATATAGAGCTTGATGGAGTAACTAACAATTTAAAAATTTCTAATGTTTTACAACATGTAAATAACGTATACTACTGCACAATTGCTCTTTCTAAAACGGCAATTAACGGTTGCAAAGTTTATTGTAGCCATTTTAAAAATAAAAATCAGGCGGTAGAGAAAGGAAATTGCTACATAACTGGAAATGGCGGTACATTAGTATTAGTCTTAGAAAATCAAACAATTACGACTGCAGAACAAGCAAATAATTGGCTAGCAGAACAAAAAACAAATGG
>CANEFU010000020.1 GCA_947426875.1 uncultured Clostridium sp. | reverse complement strand
GTTTCTGGGTTGCCAATTGCCAAACGTTCCGGGTTTAATTGGCAACTGACAATTTATAATTTATAAGTTGCCAATTAAACCCGGAACGTTTGGCAATTAGCAACCTTCGGAAACTTCGATAACCTTAGCATAATAATTTTACATTCCTATTTCAGAAAAATACTCATTGATTCGATTGATTAATTCTTGTTTTGTTTCTTCTATTGTCATTCCTTCTACTTGTGCTCCAGCAAGGGTTATATGTCCCCCTCCTCCTAATTTTTCTAATATAATTTGTACATTGATATCTCCGATAGAGCGTCCACTAATACAAACTTTTTCTCCTAATTGTCCTATGACAAAGGAGGCTGTTATATTACTTATTGTTAATAATTCGTCTGCCGCTTTTGCACATATTACATTTACGTCTTTTGCTTTTTCTTCATAGATTGAAATAGCAATTGTATTATTTACTATTTCTGCTTTTCCTACTATTTCTGCTATTTTATTAAAGCTCTTTAAATCACTTTGGAACCATTTTTTTACTCGTATGATATCAACTCCACATTTTCGTAAATAAGCTGCTGCTTCAAAGGTTCTTACTCCTGTTTTAAAGGTAAAATTCTTCGTGTCCATCATAATTCCCGCATATAAGCTTTCTGCCTCTATTGTTTTTAATTCAATTTTTTCTTCTACATATTGTAAAAGCTCTGTAACAAGTTCTGCTGCGGAAGAAGCATATACCTCTTGGAAGGTCAAAGCCGCTTTTTCGATAAAGTCTGCACTTCTTCTATGATGGTCTATAATAACTATCTTTTTCACTCTATCTACAAGTTCGACTGATTCTACATAGTTTAACTTATGAGTATCTACAATGACAAGTAAAGTATCTTCATCTACATTTTCTAGTGCTACTTCTTTATTAATAATAACATCTTCATATTCGGCTTCTTTTTCAATTGATTTTTTAAAATTTTCTAAGGCTGATGCTTTATTATCAATTACAATATAAGCATTTCTTTCTAAGGTTTTAGCTAGTCGATAAATTCCTAAACTTGCTCCCACACAATCCATATCTGGATTACTGTGTCCCATTATCATAACTTTTTTAGATTCTTTGATTAGATTTTCTAATCCCTGTGCTACAATCCTTGCTTTTACTTTGGTTCTTTTTTCTACTTCTTGTGCTCTTCCTCCAAAGAATTTATAAATTTCATTTTCTCTAATTACAGCTTGGTCTCCTCCACGTCCTAATACGATGTCCATTGCAGCTTGTGCTGATTTGTATTTTTCTTTATCGGTTACTCCTTCATTGGATACTGCTATACTTAAAGTGAATTGAATCTTTTCCTTCATATCAATATCTTTTATTTTATCCAATATGCTGAATTTGTCTTCTTTTACTCTATCTAAATACCTTTGCTCAAAGAAATAAATATATCTATCTTTTTCTGTTTTAATTAATACGCCATTTGTTTTATCGGTCCACTCATAAATATATTTATCAATTTCTGCTATGACTTGTGGTTTTTCTTCGCTTTCTAATCTTTGCATGGTTTCTTCGTAGTTGTCTACCATAATAATTCCTACACAAGATTTAGAATCTTTATATTCTTTTTGTAATTTTATATTTTCTGTATCATCAATAAAGTATAAAATTATCATATATTCTTTTTTATTTTTCTTTACATTAACATATTTTCCTACTACTCGATAGGTTTTTGCCCCAATTTCTATTTGTTTTATAATATCTTGATTTGTATTTCCTTCTCTTGTTTCAATTTCATTTTTGATGTCTACACTTAATTCTTTTACATAGGTATTGATGTCTATGTTAGCAAATTCTGATGTGAACTTAGCGCTTTTCCACACTACATTTCCATCTGTTTCTAATATAATTAGTGGAAATGGTGAATTGATTAAACTGGTTTTGGCAGCTGAGTCAACTGTTAATGTCAAGTCTTGTATGGTTTCTGATATTTCATTTTTTCTTTTGTTGTTCGTATAATAGCTATATAACATGACTAATACAAAAAGAACAATGGATGGTATTATCATGTATGTGTTTTTAATGCTGATATATACTAATAAAATAAATATGATTGCTAAATATATTTTGGTTCTTGATACTAAGGTATCTAAGACTTTTTTATTACTATTTGACATACTTTCTCTCCCTTATATTTATTCTATTCTATTTTACTAGCAAATAGGCTATTTGTCAAGCAAAACCAGTCTTTTCCTGCATTTCCTTGTAACGATTTAGCGTTCACACATTTTATTTAAAAAGTTTAAAAAAAATGATAAATTTCCAAATCGCAATTGAAAATTTATCATTTTTTATTTTAAGAATCTTGAGAAACGTCTGCTACTTCCTCTAATTCACTTTCTGTACTAATATGAATGTTTTGGTATTTTTGCATACCAGTTCCTGCTGGAATTAACTTACCAATAATTACATTTTCTTTTAATCCTACTAAGTCATCTGTTTTTCCTTTTACAGCGGCTTCTGTAAGAACTCTTGTTGTTTCTTGGAAAGAAGCTGCTGACAAGAAGCTGTCTGTTGCAAGTGATGCTTTTGTAATTCCTAATAGTACTCGTTTTCCTGTTGCTGGACGTTTTCCTTTTTCCTCTACTTCTTTGTTTTTGTCTTCAAATTCATACATATCAATTAAGGAACCTGGGAACATATCCGTATCTGCGTTGTCCTCTACTCTAACTTTTTTAAGCATTTGTCTTCCAATTACTTCGATATGTTTGTCATTGATATCAACACCTTGGTTTCTATATACTTTTTGTACTTCTGAAATCAGATATTCATATACACCTTCTGGTCCTTTAATTTCTAAGATTTCACTTGGATTGATAGAACCTTCTATTAATGGCTCTCCTGCTTCTACTAAGTCACCATCTCTTACTTTCATTTTTGAACCAAATGGTATGGTATAAGTTTTTGAATTGTCTTGTGAAGTTACGATTACTTCTTTCTTCTTCTTTGTTTCTTTAATTTTTACTTTACCATCAATTTCCGTAATAATAGCTAATCCCTTTGGTTTTCTAGCTTCAAATAATTCCTCAACCCTTGGAAGACCTTGTGTAATATCGGCTACACCAGCAACACCACCAGAGTGGATTGTTCTCATGGTTAACTGTGTACCCGGCTCTCCAATTGATTGAGCAGCTATGATACCAATTGCTTCTCCAATAGATACTAAATCACGTCTTGCCAATCCCATTCCATAACATTTTTGACATACACCATGTTTTGAACGGCATCCTAATACAGAACGTACTTTTAGTTTTTCAATTCCTGCTTCTACAATTTCTTCTGCTTTCGCTTCGGTTATCATTGTATTTTTATCTACAATTAATTCGTTTGTTTCTGGGTTAATAACATCTTCAACTGGGAATCTTCCTAGCAATCTTTCTTGCATTTTTTCAATAATTTGATTTCCGTCTTTTATGTCATAAACAACAATTCCGTCATGTGTTCCACAATCTTCTTCTCTTACGATAATATCTTGTGAAACGTCTACTAATCTTCTGGTTAAGTATCCTGAGTCAGCTGTTCTTAATGCTGTATCAGATAGACCCTTACGAGCACCATGGGCTGAAATAAAGTATTCCAACGCATCTAATCCCTCTGCAAAAGATGATTTAATTGGAATTTCAACTGCCTTACCAGTTGTACTTGCCATCAATCCACGAATACCTGCAATTTGTCTTAATTGGTTCATGTTACCACGGGCTCCTGATTTAACCATCATATAGATTGGATTTAATTCATCAAAGTTTTCTTCCATGGCACTACTTACGTATTTGGTTGTAGCTTCCCATACATTAATAACTGCATTATATCTTTCATTATCTGTAATTAATCCTCTTGCATATTGTTTTCTGATTGTTTCTACTTTTTTATCTGCTTCTTTTAATAATTCTTTTTTCTTGGCTGGTACTTGTACGTCGTCCATAGAGAAAGTAATTCCTGCTAAGGTTGAATATTTAAATCCTAATGCTTTAATGTAGTCAATTACTTCTGCTGATTCAGATAATCCATGTGTTCTAATGACTCTTTCAATAATTCCTCCCATTGATTTTTTCATAACTGGGAAGTTGATTTCGTATTGGAATGGGTCTTCTTTTCTATCAATAAATCCTAAATCTTGTGGAATTCCTTTGTTAAAGATAATTCTTCCAACACTTGTTTCAATTTTCTTTGAGTTGATTTCGCCATCGATTTCCTTTTCAATTCTTACAAAAATCTTAGCATGGATTCCTACATCATGATTTTCAAAAGCCATAATCGCTTCATCTGGGTCTTTGAAGTATTTTCCTTCTCCCTTTTCTCCATCTAATACCATGGTTAGATAGTAACTTCCTAATATCATGTCTAGTCTTGGTACAGCTACTGGTTTACCATCTTGTGGTTTTAACAAGTTGTTGGTTGATAACATTAAGTATCTTGATTCTGCTTGTGCTTCTGGTGATAATGGTAAATGGACAGCCATTTGGTCACCGTCGAAGTCAGCGTTAAATGCTTCACAAACTAATGGGTGAAGTTTAATTGCTCTTCCTTCTACCAATACTGGCTCAAAACTTTGAATACCAAGTCTATGTAATGTCGGTGCACGGTTTAGCATAACTGGATGGTCTTTGATAACCTCTTCTAAGATTCCCCATACTTCTGGTCTTAATCTTTCTACCATTCTTTTGGCATTTTTGATGTTTTGTGCAATTCCTCTTCCTACCAATTCTCTCATCACAAATGGTTTGAATAATTCAACTGCCATTTCTTTTGGAAGTCCACATTGATAGATTTTTAGTTCTGGTCCTACTACGATAACAGAACGTCCAGAGTAGTCAACACGTTTTCCCAATAAGTTTTGACGGAAACGTCCTTGTTTTCCCTTTAACATGTCTGATAAAGATTTTAATGGTCTATTTCCAGCTCCTGTTACTGGTCTTCCTCTTCTTCCATTGTCAATCAAAGCATCCACAGATTCTTGAAGCATTCTTTTTTCATTTCTTACAATGATTTCTGGTGCTCCTAATTCTAATAATCTTTTTAATCTGTTATTTCTGTTAATAACTCTTCTATATAAATCATTTAAATCTGATGTAGCAAATCTACCACCATCTAATTGTACCATTGGTCTTAATTCTGGTGGGATAACTGGTACCACTTGCATAATCATCCATTCTGGTCGATTTCCAGATATTCTAAATGCTTCTACCGTATCTAATCTTTTTATTAATTTTACTTTCTTTTGCTCACTAGCCGTTTCTAATTCTTTTCTAATTTCTGCTGATAATATGTCTAAATCAACTTTTTCTAATAATTCTCTTAATGCTTCTGCTCCCATTTTAGCCTTAAATGAGCCTCTACCATATTTTTCTTCTGCTTCATGGTATTCTTTTTCATTCAAAACTTGGCATTTTTCAAGGTTTGATGTTCCTTTGTCAACTACTACATAAGAAGCAAAATAAATGATTTTTTCCAAATTTCTTGGTGAAATATCTAACATAAGAGCAATTCTACTTGGAATTCCTTTAAAATACCATATATGTGCAACTGGAGCTGCCAATTCAATATGTCCCATTCTCTCACGTCTAACCTTTGCTTTGGTTACTTCTACTCCACATCGGTCACATACAATCCCTTTATATCTTACTCTTTTATATTTTCCACAGTGACATTCCCAGTCTTTGGTTGGTCCAAATATTCTCTCGCAGAATAAACCATCCTTTTCTGGTTTTAAGGTTCTATAATTTATAGTTTCTGGTTTTCTTACTTCACCTTTTGACCATTCTCTTATTTTTTCGTCTGATGCCACTCCTATTTTTAATTTATTAAAAATATCTAATTCGTCCACTCTTTTTCCTCCCTTGTCGCATTGGGGACGTTTCCCTTTGCACCTTTTTGTACAATTGGGGACACATCTCCAATTAACTATTACTTTGGGTAATTATAAAATCATAAAATATGACTATCCACCGCTCTTGCAATTCCTTTCTGTCGCATATTTATGCTTTACAATTTATTTAATTTACTGTCAATGCTATCTTGAAATTTCTTGAGAGTTGTTTTTTAAAACCTTTTCTATTGCCAAGTCAATCCATATATGCTCTTGCTCCCAATCGTATTCTCCAAACATTGCTTCTATTTCTTTCTTATTGTTTTTTCTTTCCTCTGGTAACTTTTCCAAAATATCTTGCACTTTTTCTACATAACTTTGCAATTTTGCCTTCGCTTTTTCATTTTCTCCCTCTTGATAGGCTTTTTGTCGAAGAGCACTTCTATCATAATTAGATACAATACTTTGCCCTTTTGCATCTAATGTATATAAGTATTCTCCACTTTGCAATAAACTCTTTAAATTTCCTCTGATTTTTGCTCTCATATCTCTATTTTTGATTCCACATGTACTAAAAACTTTTTCTAATGTTTGATTTAAATTGAAAGCATCTTCCTTTTCAGAATCAGAATGATTTAATATTCTAAAGAAGCTTTTCTTTGCTTCGTTCATGGTAATTTCTTCTTGTTTTTGGGGAGATATTTTAGAAATTAGCCCCACCTTAAAATCGTTCATTTTACATCCTCCTGAGATTGCATTACTCAATTATATCTTCATCATTGTCTAAATTATCATTTGCTAAATCATTATCAAATAATAACTCATCACCTTCATCGTCTAAGTCTTGGAAAAAATCGTCACTGTCTTCTTCTATGTTACTTACTTCATCATCTAATAACATATCATCTTCCAAGGCTTCTCCATAGCCATCTAAATCGCCATCTGCAAGTACTTCTTCTTCTGATAACAATTTTTTTTCTTTTTCTGGGTCATATTCTATTCCCTCTTCGATGTTTTCTTTTAGTTCTAATTCTTGATTATCTTCTGAATATAGACGAACGTCTAATCCTAGTGATTGTAATTCTTTTACAAGAACTTTAAAGCTCTCTGGAACACCTGGTTCTGGTACATTTTCTCCTTTTACAATCGCTTCATATGTTTTTACTCTTCCTACAATGTCATCTGATTTTACAGTCAACATTTCTTGTAGTGTATAAGCTGCACCATATGCTTCTAATGCCCAAACTTCCATCTCTCCAAAACGTTGTCCACCAAATTGTGCTTTACCTCCCAGTGGTTGTTGGGTTACTAATGAGTATGGTCCCGTTGAACGTGCATGGATTTTATCATCTACTAAGTGGTGAAGTTTTAACATGTACATAACACCAACTGTAATTGGTTTATCAAATGGGTCTCCTGTTCTACCATCATATAAAATCGTTTTTCCGTCTTTACTCATACCTGCTTCTTCTAGTAATTTCTCAACATCTTCTTGTGTTGCTCCATCAAATACTGGAGTTGCTATTTTCCATCCTAATGCTTTAGCAGCTCCTCCCAAGTGTACTTCTAAAACTTGACCTAAGTTCATACGAGAAGGAACACCTAGTGGATTTAATAATATATCGATTGGTGTACCATCTGGCATAAATGGCATATCTTCTTCTGGTAAGACTCTTGAAATAACACCTTTGTTACCATGACGTCCTGCCATTTTATCTCCAACAGAGATTTTTCTTTTGGTTGCAATATAACATCTAATAATTTGATTAACACCAGGTCCTAATTCATCTGAATTATCTCTTGTAAAGATTTTAACATCAACAATCGTTCCTGCTTCTCCATGTGGTACTCTTAAAGAAGTATCTCTTACTTCTCTTGCTTTTTCACCAAAGATAGCTCTTAACAATCTTTCTTCCGCTGTTAACTCTGTTTCTCCTTTTGGTGTAACTTTTCCAACTAGAATATCTCCTGGTCTTACTTCTGCACCAATTCTAATAATTCCATTTTCATCTAGGTCTTTTAAAGAATCGTCACCAATATTTGGTATATCACGTGTGATTTCTTCTGCTCCTAATTTGGTATCACGACATTCACAATCATATTCCTCAATATGAATAGAAGTAAATACGTCTTCTTTTACTAATTTTTCATTAATTAGAATAGCATCCTCGTAGTTATATCCTTCCCATGTTGAAAAGGCTACTAATACGTTTTTACCAAGTGCCATTTCTCCATTGCTGGTAGATGGTCCGTCTGCTATGGCATCACCTTTTTTTACCTTTTCTCCTGCTTTTACAATTGGTTTTTGGTTAATACAGGTTCCACCATTGGTTCTTTTAAATTTACGAAGTTTATGAGTGATTGTTTTTCCATTATCATATTTTACGATAATCGCATCTCCTGTTACTTTTTCAATCACTCCATCTTCTTCTGCTAATACTAAAATTCCAGAGTCTTTTGCTGCTCTATATTCAATTCCTGTTCCTACAATTGGACTTTCTGTTATCATTAATGGAACTGCTTGACGTTGCATGTTAGCTCCCATTAACGCTCTTTTTGCGTCATCATGCTCTAAGAATGGTATCATGGCAGCTGCAATAGAAACTAATTGTTTTGGAGAAACATCAACATATTGTACTTTATCGCTGTCTACTTCGATTACTTCATTTTTAAATCTTACTCTAATACGTGGATTGATGAATTTTCCATTTTTGTCTACTGGCTCAGATGCTTGTGCAATTATGTAATTATCTTCTACGTCGGCACTCATGTATTCTACTATATCTGTTAATTTATGTGTTTCAGGGTCTACTTTTCGATATGGTGTTTCAATAAATCCATATTCATTGATACTAGCAAAAGAAGAAAGTGCTGATATCAATCCAATGTTTGGACCTTCTGGTGATTCGATTGGACATAGTCTACCATAGTGTGTATAGTGAACGTCACGTACTTCGAATCCTGCTCTTTCTCTGGTTAATCCACCTGGTCCTAAAGCTGATATTCTTCTTTTATGTGTTAATTCTGAAAGTGGGTTCGTTTGGTCCATGAATTGTGACAATTGTGAACTTCCAAAGAATTCACGAATAGAAGATGTAATTGGTTTTGTGTTAATTAAAGTTTGTGGTGTTACTACATCTAAGTCTTGAATTGTCATTCTTTCACGTACTACTCTTTCTAGTCTTGTCAAACCAATTCTAAATTGGTTTTGTAATAATTCTCCTACTTGACGAATTCTACGATTTGCTAAGTGGTCGATGTCATCTGGTTTTCCTACACCATGTGAAAGATTTAATAAATAGTTTACAGATGCTATCATATCTTCTGTTGTGATATGTTTTGCTACTAATTCATCTTGTCTTTCTTGAATTGTTTTTACTAAATCTTTTTCCTCTGTATTATCTATGATATTTTTTAATACATTATAGTTTACTAATTCTCTAAAGTGTAATTTGCTTAAGTCAACATTTGGTAATACTTTGTGGATATTACAGGTAGCATTTCCTATCATTCTTACCTTTCTATCTCCAACAACGATATCCACTATATTAATTCCTGCATTTTGAATCGCTTCTGCTACTTCTTCTGTGATAATTTCTCCTGCTTGTACGAATACTTCTCCTGTTTCACTATCTACAATATCTTCTGCTGCTACTTTGTCTTTAATTCTTCCTGCTAATCCTAATTTTTGATTAAATTTATATCTACCTACTTTTGATAAATCATATCTCTTATTGTCATAGAATAATCCATTAAATAAGTTTTTAGCAGCATCTACTGTTGGTAGTTCTCCTGGTCTTAACTTTTTGTAGATTTCAATTAAAGCTTCGTCTTGGTCTTTGATGGTATCTTTTGCAATGGTTGCTGTTATCATTTCTTCATCACCAAATAATTCTCTGATTTGGTCATCTGATACCACACCAATTGCTCTTAGTAATGTTGTTACTGGTACTTTTCTGGTTCTATCAACACGTACATAGAAAATATCATTTCCGTCTGTTTCGTATTCAAGCCATGCTCCTCTAAGTGGCATAACGGTAGAGTTGTAAGTTCTTTTTCCTGTTTTCGTATCAAATTCTTCTCCATAGTAACATCCTGGTGAACGTACTAATTGGCTTACTACAACTCTTTCTGCTCCATTGATAACAAAAGTTCCACTGTTTGTCATTAATGGAAAATCTCCTAGATAGATTTCTTGCTCTTTGATTTCTCCTGTTTCACGGTTGATTAATCTTACTTTTACATGTAATCTTGATGAATACGTTGCATCTCTCTCTTTGGCTTCTTCTACACTGTATTTGGTTTTGTCTTCCATGTAATAATCGAAAAATTCAAGAACTAAATTTCCTGAGTAGTCTTCTATTGGTGATATATCTTTTAATACTTCTCCTAATCCTTCTTCTATAAACCAGTCATAGGAATCTTTTTGTACTTTGATTAGGTTTGGCATTTCGATATAGTCGCCAACTTTTGCAAAATCTTTACGAGATGCTTTCTCGTAATTTACTTCTTTGATTTTCAAAAAAATCACTCCCTAAAAAATATTAAGCAGAATTAATTTATATTGACTAAAAGAAGTCCTTCTTAAATGACAATTTGCTTGTCTAAGTCTTTGGCCTTGTCTGCTTTTACAATTCCGAAATCCTTAGGGCTCCTTGCCTTTAATTCCTCTTCTTTCAAGTTTTAACAATGAAAAAAAATTATGTCCTAAAAACGGCAATAAAAGAGCTGTTGAAAACCTGTGTTTTTCAACTCGCTCTAAGCTTTATGCGTTTTTTATGTTTTTACTTTTTATTTTTCTATTTATCATCTGTACTATCATACCATATTTTTCCTACGGATGTCAAGGGTTTGGCATCTTTTTTATTGGTTTTTTGTAGCGTTGGATGATTTGGAAAGACGGAGATGATTTTGGGGACGGAGGAAAAAATCATGGTTAAAAAATACTTGACCATGATTTTTTCCTCCGTCCCCAAAATCATCTCCGTCCCAAAATCATCCAATATTATTGAAATACTGCTCCTAATGCTCCAAAGACGCCAGCAGAAGCTAGTCCCATTATAATTCCAGCTAAAACTACGCCTGCCATAACAGCAATAATACTCTTTTTAAAATCCATATCTAAAAGGCTTGCTGCAAGTGTTCCTGTCCATGCCCCTGTACCTGGAAGTGGTATTCCTACAAAAAGGAATAAAGCCCAATACAAACCACGTCCAGCCTTTTCTTGCAATTTTTTGCCTCCCTTTTCTCCTTTTTCTAAGCAAAACTTAAAAAACTTTCCAATTATTTTTTTATCTGCACCCCATTCTAAAACTTTTCTAGCAAAAAAGTAAATAATGGGAACTG
>CANEFU010000019.1 GCA_947426875.1 uncultured Clostridium sp. | reverse complement strand
GCTATTGATGCTAATCATAGAAGTACAGGAAATGAATTTGTATGGGTGCCAGTAGAAAATTCAGCCAATTTTAAAAGGGTAGATGGATATCTAAATGATAAAAGATTAAACTGGGTATCTGGAAAAACTTGTACAGAACCACATAGTAATGCAACACAAGAAGAAAAGGACTTATATACAGAGATGTATAATAGTGTAACAAATCCAAATAACAAAGGATTTTATATAGGAAGATATGAAGCAGGAAAAGATAGTGATGGGAGCGTGGTAATAAAGAAAAACAAACCAGTATATGCTACTAAATGGGGAAATAGTATGACGGATTTAACAGGAACAGGGGCAGCAGGATTAGCAAGAAAATTTGTAAAAAATACTTATACAGATAAAGGAAAAACAGTAGGAATAAAAAGTACATTAGTATATGGAGTACAATGGGATGCAACTATGCAATTTTTTGATAATAATTATATTAATGGAGAATGCCCAACCAATTCGTATGTAAGAAATAGTACAGGAAAAGGAAATTATTCAAGTAATATAATTAATACAGGTACGAATGAAGATTACAAAGTAAAAAATATTTATGATATGGCAGGAAATGCTTGGGAGTGGACGATGGAAACTGCTGGTAGCAAACTTAGATCTTTTAGAGGAGGAACTTTTTCTAGCAATAGTAATGGTCTTACCTATCCGGCATCCTATCGATATTATGAAGAACCAGATGGGCCAAAAGGAAGCAATCCGACAGCTTGTATGGGAATGATGGGATTCCGTATTGCTTTATATATTTAATAGTTAGCAAATTAAAAATACCTTCTTTTATATAAGGAGGTATTTTTCAACTTACAATAACCATATCACTTAAAGAATAATACAAATTAAACCGCCACTGCCTTCATTGACAATACGCTCCAAAGTTTCTTGAAGTTTACATTGTGCATCTTCTGGCATTTTAGAAAGTTTAGTTTGCAAGCCTTCATTAACTAATTCATGTAGACTTTTCCCAAAAATATTAGATTTCCAAATTTCTTTTGGATTACTTTCAAATTCAGAAAGTAAATAATTAACCAATTCCTCGGATTGTTTTTCAGAGCCGACAATAGGAGAAACTTCAGTCTCAACATTCGTTTTGATTAGGTGAATAGAAGGAGCATTTGCTTTCAATTTTACACCATATCTAGAACCTTGTTTAATCATTTCAGGCTCTTCTAAAACTAAATCATCAATAGAAGGTGTTACAATACCATAACCCTTTGCTTCTACTTCTTCTAAGGCATAGGAAATTCGGTCGAATTTCTTCTTCGTCTTAGATAAATCAGAAATAATACTAAACAAATCACCTTCATTGGTAACATCAACATTTGTGATTTCAGAAAGAATTTGATAAAACAATTCTTCTTTTAGTGTAATTTCAACATTAACATTGCCATCGCCTAAACGAATATCTGCAATGGTTGATTTAGAAATGATTTCTGTTTGTTTGATTCGCTCAACACAACTAGAAACATCTTTTAGAACGTTTACATCAGTAAAAGCATTTTTAATTTCGTCGAATAATTCTGTTTTCAAAGGATGCTCGCAATCTAAACCATCAATCCAACGAGGAAATTTGATACAAATTTGCTCTACTGGAAATTCATATAGAACCTTAGAAAACATGCTATTAATATCATCAAGACTTAAATATTCACAATTAATAGGCATTACCGTTGTATGATATTTTTCACTTAACTTTTCAGCTAATTCTCTGGTATAACTAGAATTTGGGTCATTAGAATTTAATAGAATAATAAAAGGCTTATTCAGTGCTTTTAACTCATTTACTACCCTTTCTTCAGCTTGAATATAATCTTCTCTTGGAATATCCGTAACAGAACCATCGGTTGTTACTAGGATTCCAATGGTAGAATGCTCATCAATTACTTTTTTAGTTCCTATTTCAGCTGCTTTTTCAAAAGGAATTTCTTCATCAGACCAAGGTGTTTTTACCATTCTAGGCATGTCATCTTCTAAATAACCAATGGCATTGTCTACTAAATAGCCAACACAATCTACTAACCTAGTTTTAAATTTTAAATTGTTATCTAATGTAATTTCAATTGCTTCATTTGGAATAAACTTTGGCTCAGTGGTCATAATCGTTTTTCCACCAGCACTTTGTGGAAGCTCATCTCTAGCTCTTTCTTTTTTGTATTCATTATCAATGTTTGGGATAACTAGTAAATCCATAAATCTTTTGATAAAGGTAGATTTACCAGTTCTAACAGGTCCCACTACTCCCACATAGATGTCACCATCTGTCCTTTTTGCGATGTCTTCATACAATCTTGTATTTTCCATCTATATACCTCCTTAATTCTTAAAATCAAAATGTTTGTCTAAATACTTTAGTTAATATATATGGAGGATTTTTTTAGAATATGACAAGTTTGTTTTAAAAAATGAATAAGGTTTGAATTATTACAGTAAGACAAATAGTCACAAATTGACTTTTATGTAAAATAGATATATACCTTTATTCTTTCGAGAATGAAGCTTGTTTTTTATAAAAAGCTTGATAATTAGAAGCGAATGTGATAAAATCGCATATAATATACCAAAAGATTAAGTAGGACTGAAAGGGATGGGGAAGGAATGGATAAAGTACAAGACACAATAGAAGTACTAAAAATATATAACCAAGAACATATTATAAAGTTATTAGAACAATTAGAAGGAAAAGAAAAAGAAGAATTAATTGAACAAATAAATAAAATTGATTTCCACCAAATTATGGAGCTATACGATGGCACGAAAAAAGAAATTGAAATTAGAGAAAATAAAATAGAAAATATCTCTTACTTAGATAAAGCAAAATTATCAAAAGAGCAAAAAGAAGAATTTGATACTTTAGGAGAAATGGCAATCAGAAATGGAGAATATGCAGTTGTAACTATGGCAGGAGGACAAGGAACTAGACTTCGGACATAATGGACCAAAGGGAACTTTCAAATTAGATGTGTATGGAAAAGGGAAATATTTATTTGAAATATTAGCAGAAAATTTAAAAGAAGCGAATAAGAAGTATGGTGTAGTAATTACTTGGTACATCATGACAAGTAAGGAAAATAATGGGGAAACAGTAGCTTTTTTAGAAAAGAATAATTATTTTGGATATGATAAAAAAAGTGTAGTTATATTTACACAAAGCGAATTACCATTAGTTGATACAGAAGGAAAACTACTAATTAATAAGGAAAAGAAGATAAGGGAAGCCTCAGACGGAAATGGAGGAACTTATACTTCTTTAAGAAGAAGTGGTTGCCTAGCAGATATGAAAGAAAAAGGAATCAAGTGGATATTTATTGGTGGAGTAGATAATGTATTATTAAAAATGGCAGATGTAACTTTATTAGGAATGGCTATCAAAAAAGGAGTTCAAATTGCATCAAAATCAGTAGTAAAAGCAAATCCACATGAAAAAGTAGGTGTGTTTTGTAAAATGAACGGACACCCAAAAGTAATTGAATATGCAGAATTACCAGAAAAAATGGCAGAAGAAATTGACGAAGAAGGGGAATTAAAATATGGAGAATCCCACATTATGTGTAATTTATATACCATAGATGCCATTGAAAAAGTAAGTAAAGAGAACTTAATGTACCATAGTGCACTTAAAAAAAATTCATACATAGACGAAAATGGTAGAGAAATTATACCAGAAGAGCCAAATTCTTATAAATTTGAATCCTTTATTTTTGATGCCTTTGAATTTTTTGATGACATTGCAATTCTAAGAGGAAAAAGAGAAGATGACTTTGCGCCAGTTAAAAATAAAGAAGGAGTAGATAGCCCAAAAACAGCAAAAGAGCTATACGAAAAATTTTGGAACAGATAGTCGTATTGGGGACGTTTCTTTTTGCACCTTTTTGTGCAATTAGGGACACATCTTTATACAACAAAACAAGAAATGAGCACAAGATATGTCCCCAATTGCACAAAAAGGTGCAAAAGGAAACGTCCCCAATTGTTTGAGAAAGGAAGAAGAAAATGGAAGAATGTAAGATTTGTAATTTATACAATTTAGAAGAAACAATAGCAAAAGATTTATTAGAAAGCGTAACTTATCCTTGGGAGGCTCTTAGTCAAATTAATGATTTTATTATAGAATTAGGAAATAAGTTATCACCTGAAAAATATGATAAAGTAGGAGAAGATGTGTGGATTGCAAAAAGCGCTAAGGTAATGCCAACAGCATATATTCATGGACCAGCTATTATTGGGGAAGGTGCAGAAATAAGACATTGTGCTTTT
Source organism: uncultured Clostridium sp. (assembly GCA_947426875.1). Taxonomy (GTDB): domain Bacteria; phylum Bacillota; class Clostridia; order TANB77; family CAG-508; genus CAG-269. The sequence continues at coordinate 7,019 of CANEFU010000019.1, read as the reverse complement.
ATTCGTGGAAAAGCAATTGTTGGAGAAAATGCTGTTGTTGGTAATTCCACAGAATTGAAAAATGTTATCTTATTTAATAAGGTGCAAGTGCCACATTATAATTATGTAGGAGATTCCATATTAGGTTACAAAGCTCATATGGGAGCAGGCTCTATTACTTCTAATGTAAAATCGGATAAAAAGTTAGTGGTTGTAAAAAAGGGAAAGGACCAAATCGAGACAGGAATCAAAAAGTTTGGTGCTATGCTTGGTGATGAAGTAGAAGTTGGATGTAATAGTGTATTAAATCCAGGAACGGTAGTTGGAAGAAAATCAAATATTTATCCATTATCTTGTGTTAGAGGTGTTGTGCCACAAAATAGTATTTATAAAAATAAAAATGAAATCGTAGAAAAAAGATAATAAAAAAGAAAAGAAACTATATCGATAATGCTATAAGAACATTATTGATATGGTTTCTTTTTTGAGTTTACTACATTGATTGATTTCCAGGTATAAAGTAATCAACTACACCATAGATTAAAGCACCAATAATAGCAGCCATCCAAGATATTGAATATCCTGCTACAAAGAATTGAGTTACATATAAAACAATAGCTGCTAATGCGAAACCTACAAATCCTTTACCAAATGGACTAGCATGTAAACCAGTGAATTTGATAACTAAATAATCAATTACTGTTAGGACTACTGCAGCAATTGCTAAAGTCCAAAAACTATTAATTGTAAATCCTGGTGTAAAAAATGCAGTAATAGCTAACACTACAGCTGAAGCAACTAATCTACCAACTATTTGCCATGCAGTAGAGCCACCTGATTTTACTTGATTTCCTTGAGCTTCTGACATAAGTCTAACCTCCTTAGATATAAAATTTCATCATGTAAAATTTTTAAGGTTACAACATTATTATTCTCAAAAAAAAAATATTTATTCAAAAAATAACGTATAAAAAAGTTAAAATTTGTAAAAAATAAAATCAAAAAGTGAAAAAAGAAAAAGCAGGTGTTTTCATGTTAATTACATTTTTTAGAGCCATTATTCTATATATCATAGTTTTAATTGTTATGAGATTAATGGGAAAAAGAGAAATAGGACAATTACAACCTTTTGAATTGGCTATTTCCATCATGATAGCAGATTTAGCCTCTATACCAATGACAGAAATAGGAATTCCTATATCCAATGGAATTATACCTATCTTAGGACTTTTAGTTATGCATTTAATCATATCAGTAATCAATATAAAAAGTTTAAAAGCAAGAGAAATTATATGTGGAAAACCAAGTATTTTAATTTATCGAGGAAAAGTAAATGAAAAGGCATTAAAAAAAGAAAGATTTACCATAAATGAGTTAGAAGAAAGATTAAGAGGAAATAATGTAGTAAACTTGGGAGATGTAGAATATGCCATATTAGAAACAAGTGGACAAGTAACGGTAATTCAGAAGCCAGAAAAAAGAAATACAATACCAGAAGATTTTCAAATTAAACCAGAATATGAAGGGATACCATATGATTTAGTAATAGACGGAAAAATTATGGAAAAGAATTTGAAAATAATAGGGAAAAATTATGCATGGCTCAAAAATCAAGTAGAAAAATTCGGAATAAAGCCAGAAGAAGCATTGGTTGTAACCATAGACGGAAAAGGCCAAATCTTTTGCCAAGAAAAAGAATAAGGATTTTGGGGCCGTCCCTCAATCCTTAAAAGGAGTTTTGAGATGTTAAAAGAAGCTATTATTTGTATTGTTATTGTCATTGCTATTATTTTTGGAAATAACACGACACAAAATTATACTAAGGAATCAGTGAGCGAGTTATCTAGTGGACTTATGAGCTTAAGAGGAAATATAACACAAGAAAATGTAGAAAATGAAAGTGTACGAAATGAAATGGAAAGAATTTATGAACAATGGGAAAAGAAACATGATAAATTAGCTTATTTTATCGAACATGATGAGTTGGAAAAAGTAGAGACAGAATTGATAGCGATAAAGAGTTTTATTGAAACAGAAGATTATGAGGAATCTGTTAGTGAATTGGATAAAAGTGTTTTTATTTTAAAACATATTGAGGATAAGTATGCTTTTAATTTACAAAATGTATTTTAATAAAATTTCAATAAAAAGAAAGAACTGTATTGAACTCAACTTTAGGGGATAGTTCATAGAAAAGTCTTTCTTTTTATTCTTTTTTATGATAAAATCGAGTCAATTCTGATGGGAAGGAAAAGAGATATGAAGATAGGAATTGATATTGATAATACCATAACAAATACTTTACCAATATTAAAAAAATATTGTCAAAGATATAATGATACAGTGGTAAAAAGAGATTTACAAATGCATGAAGAGGGAGTGGCAACTTATAATTTATATGATTGGACGCAAGAAGAAAATATGGACTTTTGTATAAAATATTTGGAAGAAGTGGTATTACAAGCGGAAGTAAAAGAGAATGCGAGAGAAATAATCCAAAAGTTAAAAAATGAGGGACATCATATTAATATTATATCATCAAGAGCAATTCCAATGTTCAAAACACCATATGAAACAACGGAAAAATTTCTAAAAGAGAAAGGAATTGTTTATGATAAATTAATAGTGGGAAAAGTTGAGAAGAAGTCTTCTTGTATTGAAAATCAATTAGATGTATTGATAGAAGATGAGCCACAACATATTACTCAAATAGCTGAATTTATACCTGTTATCGTATTTGATGCCATCTATAACAAACAGTGTGTGGGGAATAATATAATGAGAGTAAAAGATTGGAACGAAATCTATTCTATTATAAAGAAGATGGAAATAAATAGAAAGTAGTAAATCATTTATTTTTTATATGCAATTATGATAAAATAAATAGTAAAATGAAAAACAAAGAAAGTGAAATGGATAGTTTACTTTCTTTGTTTTTTTATGGGAAGGAGTATTTTTAATCTTTACTAATTTTTGCATATTTTCTTAACTTTTCATAAACTAGATAATTAATGGTACCAGCTGGAAAATGTCCGTCACGGTCTTTCTTACCGGCTGGAACACCAGTTAATACTTCGATTCCTTCTTCTATAGTAGAAACAGAGTAAATATGGAATTCTTTATTTTTAACTGCTTCAATAATTTCATCGGATAATTGTAAATTATCTACATTTTGCACAGGTATCATAACACCATGAGAACCATCTAATCCTCTCATTTTACAGATTTGGAAAAAGCCTTCAATTTTCTCATTGACACCACCAATTGGTTGAATCTGACCTTTTTGATTAACAGAACCAGTAACAGCAATTGATTGATTGATTGGTATTCCAGATAAACTTGATAATAATCCGTATAATTCTGTACTAGAAGCACTATCTCCATCAACCCCATTATATAATTGTTCAAAACAGATACTTGCTGTCAAACATAAAGGAATATCTTGTGCAAACATTTCACCCAAATAACCAGTTAATATTAAAACTCCCTTAGAGTGAGATGGTCCTGATATTTCAACCTCTCTTTCAATGTTGATAATTCCATTTTTACCTGTGTAAGTATTAACTGTGATTTTGGCTGGTTTACCAAAAGTATAATCACCTATTGTCATAACCGTTAAACCATTTAATTGTCCTACTTCTGAGCCAGAAGTATTGATTAAAAGCGTGTTTTCTCTTATCATATCCAAATATTTACTATCATATTTTTTGATTCTTTCAATACGCTCTTCTAAAGCTTTATCAATAAATTTAGCAGTTACTATTTTAGACTTGGAAAGTTTGGCCCAAGTAGCGGCCTCGCCTACTACTTGTGTTAAATTATCAAACCTAGTAGAAAGTTTATGATGGCTTCCTGCTAATTTAGAAGCATATTCAACCAGACGAGCCATAGCAGACTTATCTAAATGTGGTAACTCTTCATGCTCGCAAAAACCATGCACAATTTGAGATAGCTTTTGTAAGTTTTCAGAATTGATTAGAGCATCATCTTCAAATTCTACTTTGATTTTAAATAATTTTTTAAAATCAGAGTCCATCGCTAAAAGTGTTTGATAAATGTTAGCATTTCCAATTAAAATAACCTTCAAATTCAAAGGAATTGGTTCTGGTTTTAAAGAAACTAGTACCATGGAAGAACGTTGGTCAGTAGCATTTTCGATGCTTAGTTCTTTTACTCGTAAAGCTTTCTTTAAAGCTTCATAGCACAATCCATTAGCAAGCAAATCTTTCGCTTGGAAAATGATATAACCACCATTGGCGCGTTGCATAAGACCAGGTTTTAGCATGGTATGGTCTGTTTTCAAAGAACCATAATAGTTTTCATATTCTAAAGAGCCAAAAATATTATGATAAGAATAATTAGAATCCATGATAACTGGTGCACCTTCACGGTTAGAATTATCAATGAATAAATTAACACGATAATTCAAACAAGGGTCAGGCTTTTTAGCAGCAGGATTTTGCTGTGGTTGAGGTTGCTTATTGGTTTCATCTTCTAAAAAGACAGGTATATTTTTTAAGACATCTTGTTTCACATCATTTAGAAACTGGTTAATTTTTTTATTTCTTTTATATTTTGATTTTAAGAAATTGATATGAGCATTAACCGTAAGTAAAGCAACATTGGATTGCCACTCTGAAATTTTTTTATCAGATTGACGTTCAATTTCTTTTATTTGATTAATGGCTTCCATAATTTGTTCTTGTACTAACACAGATTTTTCTTCATATTTTTGTTTGATGGTTTCATCTAATTTTTCAAATTCTTCTTCTTCAATAGCTTTTCCATCTACAACAGGCATCATATAAATTCCATTTTGAGCAGCTTTTACTTGGAAATTATATTTTGAAGCATTCTGGTTTAATTTATCAAGTAGGGCAGAACGCTTTACTTCAAATTCTTGCTTGATTAAGGATTTTTCTTTTTCAAAATCATCATTATTAAAAGTTTTTTGAATATCCTTTCGAATTTCTTTGATAAATCCATCCATAGAATCTCTAAATTCTTTTCCTTGACCAGCTGGTAGTTCAACAGCGATAGGCTCATTTGGAATTTGAAAATTATAGATGTAACACCAATCAGAAGGTGTTTTCTTTTTAGGTGCAATTTTGTCCAAATAGTTTTTGGTATACATTGTCTTACCAACTCCACTTGGTCCTTCTAAGTAAAGATTATAGCCTTTTACATCTACTTGTAATCCGAATTCTAAAGCTTTGATTCCGCGGTCTTGACCAATTCCAGATTGAATCGGTTCTAGTTCTTCTGTGGTATCAAACTTGAATAGGTTAGTATCACATGTCATTTTTAAATCTTTGTAACTTAATTCATTTTTGTTTTTCATTTGTTTCCTCCAAAATTTTTTCTTAGTATATCCAATTTGATAACATTTTATATTAATTGATAAAAAAAGTAAAGAGGGAATGATAAAATTTATGCCAACGATTCCGACTCTGCCAATGATTCCGAAATTGCCAACAATTGCCAACCATTCCGGGTTTAATTGGCAAGTTGCCAATTAAACCCGGAATGGTTGGCAATTGTTGGCAATTTCGGAATGGTTGGTAGCAAGTTAGCAAACTGAACGAATGGTTCAAATAACATAAAAACTATTGCAAAAAAATGAAATAAACTATATAATAAAAACAATTATGGACTAGAATAAACTTAGGAAGGATGTTAAGAATATGAATAAAACAAAAAGAAAAATATTTGAAACATCAATGAAGCTATTTGCAGAAAAAGGATATGATGGAACAAGTATCGAGGAAATAACAGCAACGGTAGGAGTAGCAAAGGGAACTTTATATTATCATTTTTCTAGTAAAGAGGAGATTTTCAATTTTTTGGTAGAAGAAGGAATTAAGCTTTTACAAAATAGTATTGATATTAAAACAGCTAAATTTTCCAATTATATTGACAAAATTAAAGCCATCGTATTAATTCAAATTAAAATAGTTGTAAAATATGAGGATTTGATTACTATTTTGTTAAGTCAATTTTGGGGAAATGAAGCAAGACATCAAAAGTGCAGAAAACACATTTTAGAATATATTAAGCAAATTGAAAATATAGTAGAACAAGGAATGGAAGCTGGACAAATCAAAAAGGGGAATCCACAAGCGATTGCTTCTGAGATTTATGCTTTAATATGCTCTAGTTTGGTATATAAAACAAGAGAAGAAAAAGAAATAGATACCATGAAATTATTCAAGGAATTTGAAAATACAGTAATAGAAGGGTTGAAGGTAAAATGAGAAAACCAGTTCATAAAGTACAAAAATATGAAAATTTAAAGGAAATGCTTGAAAAAACAGGTGAAATGTACGGTGATAGACCAGCGTACAAATATAAAACAGATAAACCAGATATATTCAGAGAAATATCACATAAAGAGTTTAGAGAAAATATTAATCAACTGGGAACAGCTTTAATTGATATGGGATTAAAAAACAAAAGGATTGCTGTTATATCAGAAAATAGATATGAATGGGGATTAGCTTATTTTGCTATTGTAACAGGTACAGGTGTAGTAGTACCTTTAGATAAGGCTTTGCCTGATAATGAAATAGAAAGCTTAATTATACGTTCAGAGATAGAAGGAATTTTTTATTCTAGTAAATATGATACCATTATGAATGAAATAAAAGCAAAAAATAATAGTAATGTGAAGTTTTTCATTTCTATGGATTTAGAAAAAGAAACAAATGGGATTTATTCTCAATCAGAATTACTAAATAAAGGAAAGAAATTACTAGAAAGTGGTAATCGAGAATTTTTAGATGCAAAAATAGATAACGAAGAAATGGGAATTATGCTATTTACATCAGGAACTACTGCTATGTCAAAAGCAGTCATGTTATCTCATAAAAACATATGTGCTAACTTATTTGATATAGCATCTACGATTAAAATAGATAAAAACGATTTATTCTTATCCTTTTTGCCATTGCATCATACTTTTGAATGTACAACAGGATTTATTTATCCTATTTCCATGGGAACCTGTATAGCTTTTTGTGAAGGAATTAGACATATTGCAG
>CANEFU010000018.1 GCA_947426875.1 uncultured Clostridium sp. | reverse complement strand
TCTTTCTTCCTGTCAATATTTTATGAGGATAACATTGGTGTGATACATCAAATACTATTTTATCAATTGGTGAGTTAAACACATAATGCATCGCTATTGTAACTTCTACAATTCCTAAATTTGGTCCAACATGTCCTCCTATATGACTGACTCTATTTAAGATAGCATCTCTTATCTCTTCTGCTAACTTTTCCATTTCTTCTATGGATAATCCTTTTAAGTCCTTTGGTTCCTTTATGTTATCTAATAACATTTTTATTTCCTCCTACATTAATTTTTCAAATATCTTAGGGACAAATATAAGAAATCCTATCATCGCACTTCCTATTGCAAAAATCAGTACAGCACCTGCCGCTATATCTTTTGCCAATTTCGCCTTTTCATCTTTATCTGTCGTTATCATATCCACGACTGTTTCAATTGCTGTATTAAATAATTCACTACCTATTACCAAAACAAATGATAAAATACAAGCAATCCATTCTATTTTACTAATCTTAAAGAAAACACCTAGACCAATCACACATATGGCAATAAATATATGTATTTTCATATTTTTTTCTGTTTTAAAAGAGCTGATGATTCCTTCTATCGCATATTTAAAACTATTGACTATTTTTTTCATTTTTTTCTCCTTTTCTTATATATTTACTTACTATGCTGATATATAGAGTTAAATAAAAAATGGCTACTAGAAAACCTGCTAATACATCACTCGTATAATGTACTCCCAAATATATTCTACTAATTCCTATCATAATGATTAGAATAGATAAAATAGAAATCAGGAGCCATTTTATTTTCCTATTTTTTATATTACTATAAATCAAATAAATAAGAAAGCCATAAAAAGCCATACTGACCATAGAATGACCTGATGGAAAACTATATCCACTCTCATTAATGAGTCTATATTCAGTCGGTCTTGGTCTTTGCAATATATTCTTTAGCAAAAAATTTAATATAGCAGCTATTCCTAAATTAAGTACAATACATATTCCCATTTTTCTATCTTTTATTATCGTTAATAAAAGAATAGCCATAGAAATTAAACCTATCATTCCCCCAAAACTAGTTATTATTTTGGCAATTGGTGTTGCTTGTGGTGTGATTAAATAAGTAGATACCAAATAATATCCTCTATCATCTATTTGCATTAATTCTTTTTTTAATACATCTTCTGCTAACGCCATAAATCCTATTAAGCAAAAAAATAGTAGAATCCATTTTAGATTTTTTCTTAAAAATTGTTTCATTTTCATTCTCCTGCACTGCTATCGTTTTCTTCTAATTGGTTTAGTTGTTCTATTATCCCATCTGCTATTGCTTTGGCATAATTTTTAATATTTTTATCTAGCAAATCATTATCTTTCTGGTTTGTAATAAATCCTAACTCAATTAGACAACTAGGCATTTGTGTATTCTTTAAAACATAATAATCGGTATCTTCTCCTCCAATTGTACCATATTTAACACCTCTATTGTTTGAAATATTGGTTTTTTCTATTTTTTGCAATATTGAATTGGCTAATTCTATTTCTTTATCGTCTTTCTTACTATTTACCCATATCTCAATTCCATTTCCAGATGTAGCACTATTTCTATGTATCGATACAAACATATCTGCTTTTTTTTGATTGGCTATTCTACATCTATCTTCTAAACTAATTGTCTTATCTTTTTTTCTTGTCATAATTACTTTGATTTTTTGCTTTTTTAATTCTCTTTCTACTAATTTAGCAACCTTTAGTGTGTCGTCTTTTTCGTATCTATCTTTTAAAACAGCTCCTACGTCTGTTCCTCCATGTCCAGCATCAATACATACAATTGGTCTATTATTGGCAATCATAACATTGATTACTAACCCAACACTTATCACTAATAAAGTAAGAAGGATTAATAAAGCTTTTCTTTTTTTCATAACTACTTTCATTTTATTTTTCTCCTATTGTATAGAATAAAGTATAAGGAATTTCTTTATTTTCATATTTCTTCACTCCATTAAAAAATGTCCCTGATTTTATATTATAAAAGTATTGTATCACATTTTATTGCTAATTTTCAAATATTATTATATAATAACGATAATTAATTATAGATAGGAGATTTCTATTATGAATTGTGCTATGTGTGGGATACATGCCTGTAAAAATGGACTTGAGCATGCCCCTAAAAATTGTCCAAGTTTAGAAGAAGATATTGAAAAATTTAAGGATTTTTATAAAACTGAAGAAAATTATACCATTGCCAAAATTTCTACAAAGTTGTCTACCCAATATGGTAGAACAAGAATGGAAGAAACTATGGATTTTGCTAATCAATGTGGTTATAAAAAAATTGGTCTTGCTTTTTGTAGTGCATTAGCAAAGGAAGCCAAAATGATTGATAAAATTCTTACCTATAATGGATTTGAAACCTTTTCTATTATGTGTAAAGTAGGAGGATTATCAAAAGAACTAGTCGGACTTGAAAAATCTACTAATCCTATGTGTAACCCCATTACTCAAGCAGAATTTTTAAATAAAGCAAAAACAGATTTCAACATTGTAGTAGGTCTTTGTGTTGGACATGATTCTTTGTTTATTAAGTATTCTGAAGCACCTGTTACTGTATTGGCAGTAAAAGATAGAGTTTTAGCACATAATCCTTTAGGTGCTATCTATTTGGCTGATTCATTTTATAAAAACAAATTATTTCCACCAAAAAACTAAGATGTTAATAAATTTTCATAAAAAAGTACAGTGGTATATTTTCCAACTGTACTTTTTCAATACTATTTATTTCCTATCAATCTATTCCACCAGTTTATTTTCTTAAAAAAAATATAGCCTATTTTAAATATGGCATAACCAATCATAGCACCCAAAAGATTGGTTATGATATCATCAATATCAGATGAACGCCCTATAAAGTATTGAAAAAATTCAACACTAAAAGTCATTGCAAATGAAATTAAAATAACTTGATAAAATTTTCTTTTCTTTATCAATACAGTTGGTATAAAAAATCCTAGCGGAATAAATAACATAATATTAGGCACTTTCTCAACTACAAACTGCTCAAAACTATTTACTGTTCCTATCCAATTGAATGGTTTGATATTTAATATATAGTTTTCCGGTTGAAAAGTAATTGGTACAAATAAAATAGTGGCAAATAGAATGAGAAATACAGAACAAAACAAACCGATATAACTTATTTGTCTGATTACACTTTTTCCTTTCTTTTTTAATATTATTAAAAGTGGTAAATATAAAATACTTATAGCTATTATAAATAATAACGCCAATCTAATATATGCTTCTATTCTATGCAAAGTAATTCCTCTTTTTTGTTTTTCCTTGTAATTTTATGATAGCATATATAGATTGACGAATAAATAGCTTTAAGACAATCTTAATATTTATTTTTTCTTTTTCGGTTTTGGTAAAGGTGTTACTTCTTCTACTGCTTTCACAATTTCTTTACAAAAATCACCATTATCAATATCTAAAATATAATGCTCTTTTGCCCCATTATATGGATGACCGCACTCCGCATTTTTCATTTTATCTTCTATACATGGCAATTTTTTAACATAAGCTATGTTATCACATACAATAACTACTGGTTTATCATTAAGATACACCATATATTCTCCAAACATTTTCTTATAACGAATATCACCAATTCCATTTATTTGCTCACATACATATTCTATATATTCTTGTGTTGTTGCCATTTTTTCCTCCTATCTTTTATTTTATTCTTCTTTTTTTCTTAGAAATCACATTTGCAATGATTGTAAAAACAATTGCAAATACCAAAATCACTCCCATATTAATAAAAATAGGTCGTAATGTTTCAAAATCTAACACTTCTAACTCTGTAATCATTTCATTTGTACTAATATAATAGTAAGTTGGCAAAATGTGTGCTATTTTTAGTACCGTATCTGGTAACCATTCCATTGGTACAAAAGCACCACATAAAAAGCTTGAACCAAGTGCTACTACATTGACAATTCCATTAATTGCATTTTTATTGGTTACTATGTTTCCTATTAAAAACGCTATGGTTAAAGCACAAATGGTAAAGATAAAAGAATTTATGATATAAATTATTCCATGTGCTGTAAACATGACATTGCCTACTAAAATAAAACTTAAAGCTACATAAATTAGCCACATTACGATAGCAAATACGCTATTGGATAAAAGTAACTTTCTGTTATATTTCTTATCATTCATACTACTAATAATCGTTCTTTTTCTTATCTTTTCTTCTTTAAAGCTAGATAAAATCAAACATATTACATAGACACATCCTGCTAAAATACTATAACTGGCAAAATTATAATAAAAAGTAGCTTTCGATAGCATATCCGTATCTAGTTTTGAAGTAATTTCAATTGGTGTTTCTTTCGAAATCGTATCATTGATTTTCTTAATTAATTCCTCTTCTGTTTCTGTACTATTTTGATATAAATTAGCCACTTTGCTATATCTTTCTAACATCATTTCAGCAAATGCTGCTTGATAATCTCCTGTACTCTTTATTTCTATGGTTGGATTTTTTCCTTCCATAAAATCCTCTCTATAATTTTCTGGTATATAAATCACATAGTTTACATCTCTATAAAACACAGCATCATTGATTGCTTCCTCATTATTTTCTATGTCCACTACATTACTATGATTTTTCATATATTCGATTAAATTTTGGGTAATTCCTTTTTCTTCATCTTGATTTACAATGAAAATATCGGGTTTACTTGCTACAAAATTGGTAGCATTATCGCTTGTTTGCATATTAAATCCGCCAAAACCAATTAAAATCACAGTATATAGAATAATGGTTACTTTGCATTTATTTAATACTTTTAAAAATGTTTTAAATACTGTCATACTTTTGCCTCCTTAAACTAATATAAGAAATTACTATCATAACAAAAGCAAAAATTAGCAAGCTTCCGACATTCCAAAAATATCTATCTAATGTATCATAATAATATAACGAATAAAATCCATCTGTTATCCTATTCGCAGGATTTAATTGATTTACAATTGGTATGTTTTTATCTACTATGTATTTCATCGTAATTCCCATCATACCAGATAAGAAAGAGCCTAACATAGTAACCGATATTACAATTCCTGTTTTTACATTTTCATTTGCCTTCAATACGGTACCGATTGCTATTCCCATTGTTAAACCTGCTAAGCTACCTGTCATTGCTAAGATAATAATGAATGGCAAATTGTCTCCATAATCCACTTTTAATATAAATATAGTATACAAAAATAACAAGAATAAACCAATTAGTTGTGTTATATAACTTGCTAAAACACTACTCCATACTAACTTTCCTTTAGCAGTTGGACTTATTGCTACTCTTTTTCCGTTATTACTCATATTGGGCAAGTTTTGATTAATAGCTACCATACCAAGTATACCACCGTAAAGACATGCCATAGCAATTAATGTATAAAATTCTATCATCGTATAACTCAAATTACTACTAGCAATATTTTGAATATTAGTTTCTTGATTTTGTGTTTTATCTTGTATTGTTTGATATATTTTTTCATAATCCATTTGATGGTTTCCTGCCATCATTTCTTTTTTGATTTCTTCTTCTGTCATCCCTTTCACTATTTCAGTCGTTTGGGTTATTTCTTCTGTCACATATTTAAAAATAGTTTCATTGATACCACTGGTATTCACAACTACCTTTGGCATTTCTTCTTTTATTACCAGGTAACCAATTATCTCATCTTTTTCTAATAATTCTTTTGCTTTTTCTTCTGTTACATATTGCGTGTTAAATAATCTATCTTCATTTTCTTCATCACTTAAAGTTTGGAATGCTTCTTTAAAACTTTTATCATTTTGAAACTCTTCATTGTCTACAATGGCTATCTCAATAATATCTAATTTTTCACTGTTTTCAATGTTGGAAAATGCTAAATTGAAAAACGTTCCTAATATAATTGGAAAAGCAAATGTCCAAAATATTAACATTCTATTTCTAAAAAGAGTTTTAAAAGCATATTTAAAATTATGAATAAACATTAATCTCGAAGCTCCTTTCCTGTTAATTCTAAGAATACGTCATTTAGTGTAGGTCTTTCTGAATAGATTTTATTATATTGGATATTTTCTTTTCTTAAATAATCCATTAATTCACTTAGATTATTTTGACCTTTTTTATAAGTCACTATCAATACATTTCCATTGTAAGTTACTTGGTCCACATTATTTAATTTTTGTATCTTTTCTTCATCCTTTTTCTCTAAATGATTCATTTCAACCGTAACTTTTTCTTCTATTTTAGCTAATTCTTTCAATTGGTTGCTGGTTCCACTAGCTAGAATTTTTCCTTTGTCCAAAATAATAATTCTGTCACATATAATCTCAACTTCTTCCATATAATGCGTTGTATAGATGATAGTTGCTCCTTTGTCCCTTAATTTCTGAATGCCATCTAATATGTTGTTTCTACTTTGTGGGTCTACTGCAACAGTTGGTTCATCTAAAAATATCAATTTCGGTTTATGGGCTATTCCACAAGCAATATTTAATCTTCTAAGTAATCCTCCAGATAGTTGTTTCGGATAAAATTTCTTAAATTCTTCTAGTCCTACTAGCTCTATCGCCTCTTCTATGTATTGCTTTCTTATTTTCTTGTCCTTTATATAAAGTCCACAAAAATAGTCTATGTTTTCATATACTGTTAATTCTTCAAATACTGCTACCTCTTGAAATACTACTCCTAATTTTGCTTTGATATCATATGCATCTGGCTTCATTTCTTTATTGAATATTTTGATTTCTCCTTCTTTAAATTTCAACAAAGATAAGATACAATTGATAGTAGTAGATTTACCACTTCCATTTGGTCCGTAGTAGACCTAATATTTCTCCTTCTTCCACTTCAAAAGATAAGTTGTCGATAGCTTTCATTCCTTTATATTCTTTTGTTAAATTTTTGACTTCTACAATATGACTCAATTTATTTTCCTCCTTCACTTTTATATCCTTTTAACATTTCTAAAACAGTATTTCCTAATAATTGGCTTATTTCTTCTTCTGTAAATTCCACTGTTTTAGTTGCTACTAAACAAGCAATCCCATGTGTAAATATCCATACTTTAATATGAAATTTCTTCTGCTCTTCAAAAGATAATCCTGTTAATATCTGTCCTGCTTTTATGACATCATCTCCCATTTTATCACCCATTACAAAATTTTCAGCATTCAAATTGGTTCTTTGCATAAATATAATCTTAAAAAATTCAGGATAGTCTTTTGCAAATTTAATATAAGATAATCCCATTTGTTTATAGGGATTTTCTACCTTCTTTATGTCTTTTAACATATACTCTTTATAGGTTCCATATATTTTTTCATAGACTGCTTTTTTTAATTCTTTCATGTCTTTAAAGTGTCTAAATATTGGATGAACAGATGCTTTTAATTCTTTTGCTATTCTCCTTGCATTTACGCTTTCCATCCCTTCCTTTTTCACTAATTCATAGGTTACGTTTATGACATCTTCTTTTTTGAATATCATTTCTCTTGGCATTTTTTCACTTCCTTTCAATAACATCCGTTACCTAACAATTGTTATTATACCACTTGCTTTCTTTCTTGTCTATCTTTTTGGCTTTATATTGCCAAAAGGATTTGTTTATTGTATAATAAAGCTAAAATCTAATCAATTGGAGAAAAATATGAATGTATTAGCACAAATAATAGGACTAATGGCTTCTATCATTATGATAGTTTCCATACAAATAAAAGATAAAAAAAATTTATATCTGATATTAAATATAATAGCTAAAATATTATATGGTATTAATTTTGCTTTATTAAATGCTTATTCTGCAACAATAATGCAATTAGTTGGATTAGCCATTACTATTATATCTTATGTCTATACTAAAAAGAATTTAAATGTTCCTAAATGGTTAACAACTATATTTATAGTGGTAACAATAATTGGAGGTATCTTTACCTATCATAATATTTATAGTTTAATGGCAATAGGTTGTGGAATAACTTATGCTTTGATTATTACTTCTAAGAACATGAAAACCATAAGAATGCTTAATCTTGCTCAATCTTCTTTGTGGACATTATATGATTTCATCGTTCATGCCTATACTGCTTCTATTTCTTCTGCTTTTGTCTTTGTTTCTACTTTAATTGCCATTTTTAGGTATGATATATTTAAGAAAAAAACGACATGATTAAAACATGTCGTTTTTTTAGTTTTCTCTACTAATTCTTTCTATTTTTTTATCTGTCTTCTTGATAGCGTTCTTGCACAACTTCTACATCTTTCTTCATTAATATCATAATTACAGTCTAAATTATCTAGATTTAAAACTTTATGTACATATTTTGCTAATTCGTTTGTTGTTTCATCTGCTAGAACTGATTTTATTTTTTCTGCTTCTTTTTGAGCTTCTTCTGATTTCAAATTAAGGATATCTTTTAAAAATAAATATATAATGTCATAGGTTTCTATTATTTTCTTTGCTAAGTCTTCTCCTTTTTCAGTAAGTTCAATAATTCCATAGGATTCATAATTAAGTAGTTTATTTTCTTTTAAGTTATATAAAGCTTTGTTAACACTTGGTTTGGTACAGCTCATTTTCTTTGCAATATCGGTTACTCTAACATTTCAACTTTGCTCTTTTAAGATATATATGGTTTTTAAATATTCTTCTAATGAATTTGATATAATTTTTTACTCCCTTTTTGTTATACACGGTTAACATTATATTGCTTTGTTCTTTGTTTGTCAACACTAACCATAAAAATGTAAAAAATTGAGATTCCATTTTGGAACCTCAATTTTGAAAATCGACTATTCTAATCGATTAAAATCACTTTATTTTCTGCCAAACTCTTCTGAACATCAATCACTCTTTGATTAGAAGAGCCACTCCATTTCAATTTTGGATTTCTTAATTCATCTACATATTGTCCATCCACTAAAACATCTACAAAATTTAAAACTTCCTTATCTTTTAAATCTCTATCAAATAAGAATCCTGTCCAAATCCATAATGTTTTATTCGGAAACTTCTCTTTAAAGGCTTTTGCCAATTTTGTTGTTCCCTCTATGTTTCTAGGATGCATTGGCTCACCGCCTAAAATAGACAAACCTTTTATTGTTTCATTGTCACATAATTCTAACACCCTTTTGATGGTATATTCATTAAATTCTTTTCCTCCCTCAAAATCATGTGTTTCTGGATTAAAGCAATTCTTACAATGAAACGTACATCCTTGCATAAAAATGGATACTCTTACACCTGGTCCATCTGAAATGTCCATCTTTCTAATTTTGTTGTATCTCATTATTCATCATCATCCTTATTATCAATATGAAGAACTCTCTCTTTAATTTACTGTGTTCTACCTTTATTCCAGAAATTGCTACCAATATAACCACAAGTTCTTCTAGCTACATTAAGTGTATCATGATTTCTATTACCACAATTTGGGCAATACCACTCTAGGTTATCATCAATTAATATTTCTCCATCAAATCCACATTCTTGGCAATAATCTGATTTAGTATTTAATTCCGCATACATAATATTATCGTAAATGAATTTAATAACTTCTAAAACAGATTCTATATTATTTTGTAGATTTGGTGTTTCTATATAAGAGATAGCTCCTCCTGGACTTAATTGTTGGAATTCACTTTCTAGTTTTAGCTTAGAGAAAGCATCTATTTCTTCAAATACTGGCACATGGTAAGAATTCGTAATATAATCTCTATCTGTTATTCCTTTTACGATTCCAAATCTATCTTTTAAACATCTTGCAAATTTGTAAGTAGTAGACTCAATTGGTGTTCCATAAACACTATAATCCATATTTTCTTTTTCTTTCCATTCCTTACATTTATCATTTAGTTTCTTCATTACTTGTAATCCAAATTCTTTACCTTCTCCATTATCTGTGTGACTATGCCCTGTCATATATTTTACACATTCATAAAGACCTGCATAGCCAAGTGAAATGGTTGAATAACCTCCATGTAATAAATCATGTATACTTTCTCCTTTTTCCAATCTGGCTAGTGCTCCATGTTGCCATAGAATTGGTGCTATATCACTTGTTGCTTTGCTCAATCTTTGATGTCTAGCTTGTAATGCTTTATGACATAATTCTAATCTCTCTTCATAGATTTCCCAGAATTTTTCCATGTCTTGGCTAGAAGATAATGCTACATCTACTAAATTAATCGTTACAACACCTTGATTAAATCTACCATAATATTTAGGTTTATTGGTTTTAGCATCTACATATGGTGTTAAGAAAGAACGACATCCCATACATGGATAACAATTTCCATTACCATTTTTATCAATTTTTAATTCTAACATTTTCTTTTCTGAGATATAGTCTGGTACTAATCTTTTTGCTGTACATTTTGCTGCTAATTCTGTTAAATACCAATATTTGCTATCTTCTTCAATATTATCTTTTTCTAATACATATAGCAATTTTGGAAAAGCAGGTGTTACATAGATACCTTTTTCATTTTTAAAACCACGTATTCTTTGGTTTAAAAATTCTTCAATTATCATAGCTAGTTCTTCTTTGTATTCTTCTGTTTCTCCTAAATACATACAAACAGATAAGAAAGGTGCTTGTCCATTCGTATTTGTCATAGAGTTAACTTGGTAATTAAAGGTTTGTACCCCATCTTCCACTTCTTTTTTGGTATCTTGCATTGCATACTTTTTACAATCTTTTTCCTTAAATCCTCTTTTTTTGTATTTATCAAAGTATTTATTATAACTTTCTTTTACAAATGGTGCTAAATGACTTAAAGAAACAGTTGCTCCACCATAACTAGAAGAAGTAACAGCTAGAATAATTTGTGTAGCTATGGTTGCTGCTGTGATAAATCGATGTGGTTTTTCAATCATAACACCATTAATTATCGTTCCATTTTGTAACATATCTTCTAAGTTAATCAATTCACAATTGTGAAGTGCATTTTGTGCAAAATAGTCTGCATCATGAAAGTGTATAATTCCTGCATCATGTGCTTTTACAATTTCTTCTGGTAATAAAAATCTTCTAGTAATATCTGTACTTGTAATTCCTGCTAAATAATCTCTTTGTGTGGTTACAACTTTCGCATTTTTATTAGAATTTTCATTATTCCAATATTCGCTTTCTCCCTCTATTAATTCTTTAATAGATTGGTCTGTTGTATTAGCCTTTCTAACCAATTCTCTTGTGTAACGATAGGTAATATATTTTTTTGCTAATGGATATTTTCCAAATTCCATTAATTTTTCTTCTATAATATCTTGGATATCTTCTACTAAAATTCTTGGTTTATTAAGCTCTTCTATATATTGTATAATTTCTTTTACTTGCTCCTTAGTTATTTTGTCTCTTCTTGTCACTTCATTGTTTGCTTTTTGAATCGCCA
>CANEFU010000017.1 GCA_947426875.1 uncultured Clostridium sp. | reverse complement strand
TTAATATTTCATAAAATTTTAAATCCGATATTCTATTATAAACTTTATGGTTAGCAAATAATTCCCAAAAATCTTCTTTATATATATGGTCAATATTGTCTATTGTACTTATAATATTATTATCATCTATTGCTAAAAGAAAACATCCAATTACTTTATTTAAACTTTTTAACTTATTTTTTACTTTTTCTATATATTCTGTTGTCCAATCATTTAAATAGCAACCATTATCGATATATTTTATACAGTTATAGAATTCAATAATATCATTTATTTCATAGTTCTTAGTATTATCAAATTTATCTAAAACTTCTTCTAATTTCTTTAAATTTGTACCACAAGCCCAATCATATGTTGAATAAAATTTAACTCTATCCATGAGACCTCTCCTTTTTGTCATTATTCTACCACATCTTACAGTATTTTACAATTACCACTTGTTTAGAAAAAAGGGAAAAAAAACGGAATTGTTTTTTAGTATATTCCATATTATACTTTCATTAATTAGAATTTAATAACAGTATATATATTGTTTTAAAACTTATAGAAATGAGGTGTAAATATGGATAATACAAATTATAATTCAATGTTTTCGAACTACCCAGATGTAGTAAATTTTACGCAAATGAAAGAAATGTTAGGAAATATAGGTTCAACACTTGCTTATAAACTTTTAAAAGAAAATCTTATAAAATCTATAAAAATTGGTAGGGCTTATAAAATTCCTAAGAACAATATAATTGAATATTTAATAAACAATAATTAATAAATGGTATTTTTGCTTATTATGTGATATTATATTTGACAATATCAATGGTAAGTTAAATATAAACTGTTACAATGGAGAGGATTTAAAAATGATAACAGGTAGCTTACAAAAAAAGAAAGGTCTTTATTATGCTGTTTTAAATTTATATGATGACTATGGAAAGAGAAAACCAAAATGGATTCCTACAGGTTATACTATAAAGGGAAACAAGAAAAAGGCTGAAGAAAAATTAGAACAATTTAAAATTGAATATGAACAAAAATCAAAAATACAATTACGAGATCCAAACATATATGATAAATACAAAAATATTTTGTTTTGTGATTATATGTTGGAATGGCTAGAAAAACAAAAAGGAAAAGTTGAACAAACAACCTATATAGGCTATGAGCAAGTAATTAAAGGTAGATTATACAAATACTTTAAAGCAAAGAAAATAAAGTTAGTTGATTTGAAACCTAAACATATTCAAGACTTTTTTGATTTACTATTTGCAGAAGGTCTATCTGGAAATACTGTAAAACATTATAGAGCAAATATTAGTAAGGCTTTAAAAAGTGCAGTTATTACAGAAATAATAGATAGTAACCCAGCTACTAAATTGGAATCGATTAAAACTAAAGAATATACAGCAGATTATTATACACAAGATGAGTTACTAAAACTAATGGAAATTATAAAAACTACACCTATTGAATTACCAGTAATTATAGCTGGTGTATATGGATTAAGGCGTGAAGAAGTTATAGGTATTAAATGGAATGCTATTGATTTCAAAGCTAAAACATTAACAATTAGGCATACAGTAGGTCGTGGGAAAATTGATGGTGTTACACAATTCATTTTCAAAGATAGAGCAAAAAGCGATTCAGGTTATAGAACTTTACCTTTATTTGATTTTATAGCAGATTTACT
This sequence comes from uncultured Clostridium sp., assembly GCA_947426875.1. Taxonomy (GTDB): domain Bacteria; phylum Bacillota; class Clostridia; order TANB77; family CAG-508; genus CAG-269. The sequence goes on along the minus strand of CANEFU010000017.1, from coordinate 9,813 downwards.
AAATTCTTATAAAGATAAATATGAAGAATATAAAAAGTTTTATGGCAATACTTATTGCAATGATTATAAAGACTATATTTGCTTAATGGAAAATGGAGAACTAATGAAACCTGGATATGTAACACAAACTTTTAGTAAAGTATTAGATAGTAATAATCTACGACATATTAGGTTACACGATTTAAGGCATAGTTGTGGTACTTTATTAATTCAAAATGGTGTACCAGTTAAAGACATACAAATATGGCTGGGTCATTCTAATTTTCAAACTACTTTAAGATATGCACATGCTGATATAGAAAATAAAAGAATTTCTGCAAGTGTTATCAGTGATAAACTTGCATTAAATATAAAAGATACAAAAAAAGAACAAATTACCGAACTCGCTATTTAGGTAATCTGTCTAAAAAAATACATTTCTAACTATTTATAAAAATTCTAATTTTGGAAAAGTGTTAGAACTTTTGTTAGAACTCTGCTTGATTTTATAAATTAAAACCTCAAGCATAATCTTACGAAACACTTGAGGTTCTAATGGTGCAGATGGCCGGAATCGAACCGGCACGGTTTATTCAACCGCAGGATTTTAAGTCCTGTGCGTCTACCAGTTCCGCCACATCTGCATATAAATTGAACTGGTTGTGCCTAACAACAATTGATATTATAATATGTTGTCATTTTTTTGTCAATACATTTTCTTTATTTTTTCAAAATATTTTCAAAATCCAGTTGGTATGTTCCAACTGGACCTCTTATTAATCATTCGTTCCTGTACCATCAAATGGTATGAATTTATTTACTACACTTTCTGGTTGTATCTCATCTGCTCTAAACATCATAAACGATGTATTTATTTTATTTTCAACTAATTGTTCTACTTCTTCTTGTGAAGCATGTTCTGCTAATACTAATTCACTAACTAATATTTGTTTTGCATTATTTAGCATTTTCTTTTCTCCAGTTGATAATCCTTTTTCTTTTTGTTTAAAGCTTAAGTTTCTTACTACATCAGCCACTTCATAGATGTCTCCACTTTTCATTTTATCCATATTATCTCTATATCTCTTATTCCAGTTTTTATCCATTTCTGTTTCATCTTTTTCTAGTATTCCAATTACTTCTTCTGCCGAACTTTTATCTATAATGTTTCTTACGCCTACTGTTTCTGCCTTTGCGGTTGGTATCATTACTTTTACCTCTCCTGGCATTTTCAATATGTAATATGATTGTTTCTCTCCTAAAATATCTTTTTCTTCTATTGAATCTATTACCCCTGCGCCGTGCATTGGGTATACTATTTTGTCCCCTACATTAAACATGTAAGTCAACTCCTTTCAGTGCTTTTCTATATTCGGCGAAAAAAAGATAATAAAGTTATGTAAATAGCTATAACATTTAATAACTTTATTGGATTTTTTAACCATATTTATTATACAACAAAAAATGGCAAAAGTCAAAGCCCTTACCACTCATTTTTTATGTGTATTTCCCCTCTATCCCTCTATTTTCTAGGGGAAAAATTTTTTTGTTTTTTTTTATTTATTCGTTGAACCAAATCCGCCCATTCTTTCTCCGCATGCGTCATCATCATCTGTTATTAAATACTTTTGAAACACAGCTTGTCCGATAGCTTCTCCCTTTTTAATTGTTATGTCCTCTTCTTTTATATTATAAAAGGCAAACATAAAATGACCATCATTATCTGGATTTCCATAATAATCTTTGTCAATAACACCTACACTATTAGCCATAATTAATCCTTTTTTCTTTGGATTAGAACTTCTGTTATATAGCAACATAACTTCATCTTCTTGCATATAAGCCTTTAGTCCTGTCTTTACTAAAGTAGGGTTCATCCCTTTTTTAAAACTTGGAATTGTTACATCTTCCGCTGCTTCTATATCATAACCAGCAGAATATTTTGTTTTTCTCATTGGTAGATTGATTTGTTTCTCTTCAAATCCTTTTGCTATTTCAAATCCTCTTAATTTTTCCATTTTTTCCTCCTTGTGCATAAATATGCTGTTGTTATTTTTTCATAAAACAATTCGATTGTCAATATGTAACATTTATTTTTCGACAAAATATAATATAGTAAATGCTATTATGGAAGGCGTGAAATATATGAAATCAGAAGAAAAAACATTGAATGAATTACCTCTTAATACAAAAGGTTATATCAAAAGATTAAATAATGTTGGAAATATAAGAAGAAGATTATTAGATTTAGGATTTGTAGAAGGAGCTTCTATTACTCCTGTTTTAATTAGTCCTTCTCAAGACCCTCGTGCTTTTTCGATTCGTGGCACATTAATTGCTGTTCGAAAAGAAGACGCCAGTTTCATAAATGTTACTTTTTAATCATACTATGTAATATCAAAATATGAACTGGGAGGTTGCATATGGGGCTTACAAAATCCTCTACTGGAAGTCGTTTATTAGTAAATGACTTAGAATTTTTAAAAGATAACTCTGATTATGTGATTGCTTTAGCCGGTAATCCTAATGTTGGTAAATCTACCATTTTTAATAGTTTAACAGGAATGCATCAACATACTGGTAATTGGCCTGGAAAAACGGTTAGTAATGCTACTGGCAGTTGTATTCATCAAAACACCAATTTTCTTTTTGTTGATATTCCAGGCACCTATTCTATCATGTCTAACTCAGAAGAAGAGGAAATTGCTAGAGATTACATTTGTTTTGGCAAACCAGATTGCACTGTAATTGTGGTAGATGCTACTTGTTTAGAACGAAATTTGAATTTAGTTTTTCAAACCATGGAAATTACAAATAATTTAGTTCTTTGTGTTAATCTATTAGACGAAGCCAAAAAGAAAAAAATACAAATTGATTTAGATAAATTATCAGAAGAGCTTGGTATTCCCGTTGTTGGAACTATTGCTAGAAAAAAGAATACGCTAAATTCACTTATGAATACCATACATAAAGTTTGTACTCAAAAATTACACCCTACTCCCCAAAAAGTCATCTATACCAAAGTAATTGAAGATAGTTTGATTAAAATCCAAAATGTCTTAGAAGATGAATTTGATTTTTCATCTGATTTATCTCGTTGGATTTCTTTAAAATTGATAGATGGCGAAGAAAAGATTTTACAATCCATCGAAACAAACCTTGCTATTGAATTAATTGAAAACCCAGTCATTCAAAACATTACTAATACAGTTTGTAGAGAGCTGGAGGAAGCTAATATTTCTAAAAATAACTTTAAAGACTGTATTGTGTCAAACATTATGCACAAATCAGAAACAATCTGTGGAAAAGTCTGTGTGTTTGAGGATGAAAACTATTCTAACAGAGATAGAAAAATAGATAAAATTCTAACCTCAAAAAAATTCGGAATTCCTACCATGCTTTTGTTTTTAGGTGTTATTTTCTGGCTTACGATTATTGGCGCTAATTATCCTTCTCAGGCTTTATTTACTTTATTTGCTTGGCTTCAAGAAAAGCTTACTTTAGGTGCCACCTTTTTACATTTTCCAGAATGGCTTTCTTCTATGCTGATTTCAGGAGTTTATCAGACTTTAACTTGGATTATTTCGGTAATGCTTCCTCCTATGGCTATCTTCTTTCCTCTTTTTACCATTTTGGAGGATTTGGGTTATCTTCCTAGAATTGCTTTTAATATGGATGGTTTTTTTAAAAAATGCTGTTGTACTGGTAAACAGATGATTACCATGTGCATGGGATTTGGTTGTAATGCTGCTGGTGTAGTAGGTTGTAGAATTATCGACTCACCACGTGAAAGACTCATTGCTATTCTAACGAATAATTTCGTCCCTTGTAATCGGAAGATTTCCTTTTTTAATTGCGATTGCTACTATTTTTATGGCTGGTAGTATGAACGGATTTGGTAGTTCTATTATTTCTACCCTTGCTGTTATTGTCGTTATTTTATTAGGTATTCTCTTTACCTTATTAATTTCTAAGATATTGTCTAAAACAATTTTAAAAGGTATACCTTCTTCTTTTGTTTTAGAATTGCCACCTTATCGAAAGCCTCAATTCGGAAAAATCTTAATCCGTTCTATTTTCGACCGAACTTTATTTGTATTAGGAAGAGCCATTTGTGTTGCTGCTCCTGCAGGACTTGTCATCTGGTTATTGGCTAACATTGGTATTAATGGGGAAAGTCTGCTTACCTTGATTGCTAATTTCTTAAATCCTTTTGCTAGATTAATGGGATTAGATGGTTATATTCTAACCGCTTTTATCCTTGGCATTCCAGCTAATGAAATTGTTTTACCAATCATTTTAATGTGTTATCTTGGTGGTAATTCTTTAGTTAATTTAGAGGATACTTTTTCAATTGGTCAAATTCTGATTTCACATGGTTGGACGATTTTAACAGCTATTAATGTGATGTTGTTTACTATTTTACATTATCCTTGTGCCACTACTCTTTTAACCATAAAAAAAGAAACTGGTAGTTGGAAGTGGACTTTTCTTAGTTTCTTAATTCCTACCCTTTGTGGCATTGTAGTTTGTATGTTTACCAATTTAATTTATCACTTATTTATATAGCAAATACAGGGACATCAAAAAATGTCCCTCTTTTTTTCTTTATTTATGTTTTAATCTTGTAAAATAGTGGTATAATCTTTATGAATACAAAAGAACGGAGATGATAAAATTGACAAACAACTCTACAAAAGACGAGGTAAACATTAGTAAACAATATGGTTTAGTTGCCACCTTGTCAAAGGAAGAATTTATCAAAAAATATCAAGTAAAAGAAGAAGGACTTTCCTCTAGTGAAGCAGAGGAAAAACTTCGTAATTTAGGATTAAATGAAATTAAACAGGCAAAGCCTAAAAAATGGTATCATTACTTTTTAGAAAGTTTATTTACACCATTTAACTGTATCTTATTAGGCATTGTTGCTATTTTAATTTATACTGATATCTACTTACCACCTACTCCAAGTTATGCTAACATTATCGTAATTGCTATCTTAGTAACGGCTAGCACTTTATTAGATTTCTTTGAAGAATACCGTTCCAATAAAGCTGCTGAAGAATTAAAAGAAATGGTTGCTACCACTACCACTGTTATTCGAGATGGAAAAGAAATACAAATTCCAATTAGTCACGTAACACTAGGAGATGTTATACTCCTTTCAGCTGGTAGTATGATTCCAGCTGATTTAAGATTAATAGAAGCAAAAGACTTGTATGTTGGACAATCCTCTTTAACAGGTGAATCTGATAGCGTAAAAAAATTAGTTGAAAGTGAATTATCCATTAACGAATTGGATAGTATTGCTGATTTAGATACTATCTGCTTTATGGGAACCAATGTTATATCAGGAAGTGCCAAAGGGATTGTCGTTAAAACAGCTGACTCTACCTACTTTGGAAAAGTTGCCCATACCTTAACAGTCGGAAAACCTAAAACTGCTTTTCAAAAAGGAATTGAAAGTATCAGCAAATTGTTAATACGTTTCATGCTAATTATGATTCCCCTTGTCTTTTTCTTAAATGCCTGGAAACATGATATTATTACTGCTTTCACTTTTGCTGTAGCTATAGCTATTGGAATTACTCCGCTTTTATTACCTGTTATTTTATCCTCTAGCTTATCCAAAGGTGCTATCAGGATGTCCAAGAAAAAGACGATTGTTAAAAAATTAGACTCTATCCAAAATTTTGGTGCTATGAATATTTTGTGTACTGATAAGACTGGTACTTTAACAGAGGATAAAATTGTATTAGAAAAATATTTAGATGTTAATGGAGAAGAAGATATCCGAATTTTAAAACATGCTTTTCTAAATGCTTATTTCCAAACAGGACTAAAAGGAAGTATTGATGAAGCAGTTATTCAAAGAGGATTAGAAAATAATATGGGAGAAATTCAGGAAAAATACAAAAAAATTGATGAAATTCCTTTTGATTTTTCTCGTAGGCGTTTATCTGTTATCGTAAGTGATGGCAGCAAAAAACAATTGATTACTAAAGGTGCTGTTGAAGAAATATTAAGTATTTGTACGATGGTGGATTATAAAGGAGAAGTTTCTCCTATTACAAAAGAAATAAAAGAAAACATCCGAAGAATTAGTAAAAGTCTAAATGAAGATGGATTAAGAGTGGTTGCTGTATGTCAAAAAAATGATATATCTACTATAGAACATTTTGATGTTTCGGATGAAAAAAATATGATATTACTGGGCTTTATCGGATTTTTAGACCCACCAAAAGAAAGTGCTAAAGAATCCATTGCTAAATTAAATCATGCTGGTATTCGAGTCATCGTTCTAACTGGTGATAATGCCGAAGTTACAAGATGTATCTGTAATAAGGTTGATATTAATTCCAAAAATATCGTACTTGGAAGCAAACTAGATAAATTGACTGATGTTGCTGTTTTGCGATTATTACGAAAAACTAATATATTTGCTAAACTTTCTCCTATTCAAAAGGCTAGAATCATAAGACTTTTAAGAGATTCCGGAAATGTGGTTGGTTATATGGGAGATGGCATCAACGATAGTCCTTCTCTTACGAATTCCGATGTTGGTATTTCTGTCGATACCGCTGTTGACATCGCTAAAGAAGCTGCTGATATTATTTTGTTAGAAAAAGACTTAAATGTTTTACTAGATGGTGTAACAGAAGGGCGACGTACCTATGTAAATTTAATGAAATATATCAAATTAGCAACTAGTTTCAACTTTGGAGAAGTGGTTTCTGTTATTATCGCAAGTGCCTTATTGCCATTCTTGCCAGAAACACCCATACAATTATTAGTAGAAGGGTTACTTTATGATTTTGGGCAATTAACATTACCTTTTGACCATGTAGATAAAGAAACTTTGCAACAACCAAAAACTTTCTCTATAAAAAGTTTAAAGGACTTCATGTTTTTCATGGGACCACTTAGTTCGGCATTTGATATGCTTGTATTTGCTTCTCTTTGGTTTATCTTTCAAGTAAGAGATGTTGCAACTTTCCAAACTATTTGGTTTAGTTACAGTATTACTTCAAACTTGGTTGGTATGCATATTATTCGAACGGCAAAAATGCCTTTTATACAGAGCAATGCACATAAGGCTGTTTATATTTCTTCTATCTCCTTAATTATAATTGGAATTTTAATTCCTTTTACTGGTTTAGGAAATTTGATTGGATTAGTCCCTATTGCTGCAAAATATATCTTTATGATTTTTATCATTACCCTTCTTTATTGTTTTGTTGCTATTCTTGCTAAGAAGATTTATATTAAAAAGTATGGCGAATGGATTTAAAAAAAATTGCCAAAGGAATTGGTTCCTTTGGCATTTTTTTTATTATTTTTTTTTTACAAACAATACATTCGTGGTTTAATCTTTTCTGACTTCAAAAACATTATTTTTTATTTAATTGCCACTTCAAAATTGGATAACTATTATTAAACATCCAATTTCCTTTTTCATCTTTTTGGTCATCTTGCCAATCTTCAGCTCCTAAATTTTTTGCTGTTGTAAGACTTGTATAGTTATTGTTTTGTACACCTCCTGGATTTATTTGTCCTGTTATTTCTCCTGCATTGGTTTTTGTCGTCGCATTATATGTTATTTTTCCAATATTATAACAATTTTCTATTCTTCCTTTTTCTTGTATATAGGAAGAAATTCCACCAATATATACGAATGGTCCCTTGGCTATTATTTCTCCTTTGTTATAACAATTAGTAATGATTCCATATGTAGTGGAAATTACTCCTGCTATTAATGCAATATTATACATTCCTGCATACTCTGCCTCTGCTTTTATCGTTGCTTTATTATAACAACTATCTATTATTGCTCCTTCCGAATTGAATCCAGTAATCCCACCTGCCCTAGCATATTCTATTAAATCATCTGTATATTTTTTCTTTGTTGCTACTATTTCTCCGCTTTCTATTCCACAATTGTATATTTTCCCATTATTTCCTGCACTTATTCCACCTGACCAAGGTCCATCACCTGGAAATGCACATTTATTCCAACTATTATAAATAGATACATCTTTTAGCATTAAATTCTGTATTGTTGCTGTCTTTGCTATACTTAAAAATAATCCTTGCTTTCTCTGTTCATTACTTTTTATATATAAGTGGTCAATTGTATGATAATTCCCTTCAAACATACCTTGAAAATTATTAATTGGTGTCCATTGATTTGTTTCTGTTCCTTGCAAATCAATATTATCCATTAATCGTACAGTTCTTCCTTTAAAGGTTCTTCCACTATTTACTTTATCTCGAAAACTCTCCATATCTGCTTTGTTCCATATGTCCATATCTTCTGTTATGTCTTTTACTTCTACTGTTGCTATATTAAATTTTCCTTCCTTGTCTTTTACTAAAATAGTGTATTTTCCATTTTGCTCAACCGTTTTTTCTATTATGTATTTTCCGTCCTGCTTTTCTGGAATGCCGATTTTTTCTCCATTAAAAGTAATCTCTGCTATGTCTTTTTCATAACTTATTTCTATTTTTATTGTTGCCGTTGTATAATCTTCGCTTATCTTTGGTGTGTCTATGTCTATTACGATTTGTTTTTCTATTTCTCCTCTTCCTAAACAGTTATTTATTTTGGGCACTGTTCTATCTATTTCAAATTTCCAACCATCGACATATACAATATCTGTGTTTTCTATTACTATCATTTCCTTTTGTTTTAATCGCTCATTTATATAATCATTTTCATTATAGTTTTTATTGGTATGTTTGTCTATTCCTAGTGCTTCTAATTCTAGTTCTAATTTTTCTTTGGCTGTTTTTTCTTCTGTTGTTTCTTTTGCTACATCTGCTTTTCCGTAATATTCCATTTTCCCCTGTTAAAGTCGCAATTGTGATTCCTGCTAAAATTAAAAGAATAATGATTGTTATTACTAATGCAATTAAAGTAATACCTCTCTCCTTTTTTCTTATATTTTTCATACTAATTCCTACTTTCTTTTGTGTTATTTTACTTTTCTATTGATGCTATTATTTTTTATTTGTATTTTATCAATAATTATGAATTAAGTAAACTTGTTATATGAATTTATTTCATTTTCAAAAAATTATCTCTCGTAAACGCATAAGCTTCATTATATCAAAAAATTGCCAAAGGGATAAATCCCTTTGGCAATCTCTTGATTATTCTCTTTCTCTTTCTTTTTCTCTTCCTTCACAAACAAATAAAATTCTTTCTTCATTCAATAAGCTTTTTCGTCTTTTTAAAGATACTCCTGAGCATTTAGCAATTTCACTTACAAGTTGTTCTGAAGATTGAATTAGATTTCCTTTAAATCTCATGTTATATATTTCAGCATTACTACTTATATTAAAAACAGCTGGTTTTCTCGACTCAACTAGTTCTTCTGCACATTGTGGAATTTTACTACCAACAATAACGTCTGCCCAATCAATCATGTCTGTTGAATTTCTATAAAATTCTCCCTTTACTACATGAAGTTTTCCTCCTTCATTTCCTATTTTTCCTGAAAACCTTTTCTCTGCTACTGGGTCAACACTAACAACACGATAACCTTTCATTGCTAGCTTTCTTCCTAAATGGCACTTCTCTCCATCACCAACACAAAGAACTTTTGAAAATTTATCTGTTGGATATTTTTGCATTACATACTGATAGATTTCTCCACTTAATGTAGGTACTACTTGATACCAATCTAGAAAATCCCTATATAAATTTTCTTGTTGCTCTTTGCTTACTTCATCTGAAACAGTCATTCCTATATCATGATATGGATAGCCTAATGACATATCTATTTCATTTAATTCTTTAAAAATTCTTTCTTCCAATGCCTTTATTTGCTC
>CANEFU010000016.1 GCA_947426875.1 uncultured Clostridium sp. | reverse complement strand
ACTCGTGGAATTAATAATGAAATAGTAAAAAAATATAATAATCCAGACTATTATAAATATTTTAAAAACAAAATAGAGTTTAATAAAAGGTTTAATAAATATTTATTAAGAGACTGGATGGAAATAACAGACACAGAAGATAATTTTGAAGAGTTTAAAAATTTTTGTGATAAGCATGGAAAAATATTAGTAAAACCTTTAGATGAATGTTGTGGAAAAGGTGTCGAAATATTTAATGTCAATAAGAAAAATGTTAAGGAAATATATAATACTTTAGTAGAAACTAAAAGGCCTTTAGTAGAAGAAATAGCAGTTCAATGTGAAGAAATAGGTAAATTACATCCTTCATCAATAAATACAATAAGAATTGTAACTTTAAATGGTGAAATAGTTACTGCGTTCTTAAGAATAGGTAATAATAATGATGTAGTAGATAATTTTAACCATGGTGGTTTAGTTGCACCAATCAATATTGAAACGGGTATTATAGATTATTTAGCAATAGACAAATCAGGAAATATTTACGAAAGGCATCCAGTAACAGATGAACAAATTTTATGGTTTCAAATTCCAAAATGGCCAAGAATAAAACGTTTTGCTCAGCAAGCTTCAAAAGAAATTCCAGAGATTGGATACATAGGATGGGATGTTTGTTTAGGAGTTAAAGATCCTTTCTTAATTGAGGGAAATGAATTTCCTGGACATGACCTTTATCAATTACCACCTCACAGAACTGATGGAATAGGATTATTACCTATATTTGAAAAAGTAATGAATAAAAAAGGAGAATTAAATGATGAAGATATCAATAGCAACTGATCATAATGGTGTAAATGAAAAAAAAGAAATAATAGCTCTTTTATCAGAATATGAATTTATAGATAAAAGTACAAATAATACACCAATAGATGACTATCCTGATTTTGCATACATAGTAGCAAAATCTGTAATAAATAAAGAAGTGGATTTTGGAGTTCTTTTATGCGGTACAGGAATAGGAATGAGTATTGCCGCAAATAAAGTTAAAGGAATTAGATGTGCACTTTGTCACAATGAATTCACAGCTAAATTTTCAAGATTACACAACAATGCCAATGTTTTAGCTATGGGAGCAGATGATGTAACTGTAAACGAGGCTATTTGTATGATAAGAATGTGGATTGCCACAGAGTTTGAAGGTGGAAGACATGAGGAAAGAGTAAAACTAATTGGAGAAATAGAAAACAAGAACATGAAATAGGAGGCAAAATTTATGTGGGGAGATATAGCCATTGCTTTTTTGCTAGCCTTTATAGTAACTTTTATGGCAACGCCATATACAATAAAAATAGCACGAAAAGTAGGAGCCGTCAGTATAGAAAAAGACGAAAGAAGAATGCATAAAAAAGCAATGCCTAAATTTGGTGGACCAGCTGTTATATTAGGATTTTTAGTAGCAGTTAGTTATTTACTAATTGTTATGAGCTTAGAGAATAAAATTGATTTATTTGGCTCAGAACAGTATGGCATGAAATTGCTAGGAATGTTTCTAGGAATTATAGTAATATCAGTTTTTTGTATTGTTGATGATATTATAACCATAAAACCATTGGTAAAGCTAGCAGGACAAGTTCTAGCAGCAATTATAGTGGTAACATTTGGGATAAGAATAGATGAAATAACACCAGCATTTTTACAAACAGAAGAATTAAAAGAATTATTTTCTATTATTTTAACGGTAGGATGGATTGTGGGAGTAACGAATGCCATTAATTTAATTGACGGATTAGATGGATTATCAGCAGGAATTTCTGTTATATCATCTGTATCCTTATTGATTATATTTGTCTTGAATGGCTCACCACTTATCTCAATTTTACTAGTTACTGCTATTTCTGGAGCATTAGTTGGATTTTTACCATTTAATTTTTCACCAGCGAAAACTTTTATTGGTGATACAGGTTCTAACTTTTTAGGTTTTTCATTGTCGATTATTTCTATTTTAGGAGTAGCAAAAACCTATACAGCGGTAGTTATTGTATTACCATTACTAGCATTAGGGTTACCAATATTTGATACAGTTTGGGCGATTATTAGAAGATTAATTAAAGGGAAATCAATCAAAGCAATTTTTAGACCAGACAAAGGACATTTACATCACTTGATTGTATCTAGAGGATTTAGTCAAAAACAAGCGGTGTTAATTTTGTATGGAATAGGAGCAACTTTTGGGTTGTTTGCTATTATCACTTTAGAAAGTGGTATTTGGAAAGCTTTATCTTTCTTGCTTATGGTAATTGTTGCATTAGGATTAGGATATAAGAATTTTCAGTCTGAGAAGGTAGAAACGCAAAGATATGAGTGTATTCAATGTAAATATATTTATAATCCGAAATCACGGAAATGAAAAAGCAGGAATCAAACCAGGAACATCATTTGAAGATTTGCCAGAAACATGGGTATGTCCTGTTTGTGGAGAAGGAAAAGATATGTTTGAAACACATCAATAAATGAGGAGAAGGAGGTTACTAGGTGGTAATCTCTTTTTTAAATTTTGACAGAAGATAGTTTTTTTGATATAATATGACGAATGGACGTAAAAATTAATGAATACATAGGGAAGGTGTTTCGGATGAAAAATAATCAAATAATAAAATTTTTGGCTTATAATGGAAAAATATCAGTTATATGTGCAGACACAACACAATTAGTAGAAAAAGCAAGAAAAACGCATGACCTAAGCCCAGTAGTAACGGCAGCATTTGGAAGAATGCTAACCATAACTGCTATCATGGGAGCAGAAATGAAAAGCGTAAAGGATAAGTTAACCATACAAATCAAAGGAAATGGACCAATTGAAATGATGGTAGCAACTACCAATAATTTTCCAAGAGTAAAAGGATATGTAGTCAATCCGCAAGTAGATATGCCCTTAAACGAATTTGGAAAACTAGATGTAGGTGGAGCAGTTGGATATGAGGGATATATCAATGTAATAAAAGACATTGGATTAAAAGACCCTTATATAGGAATTTCTCCTTTAACATCAGGAGAAATTGCAGATGATTTTGCTAATTACTTTGTTAATTCTGAGCAAAGAAATTCAGCAGTGGCATTAGGAGTACTAGTAGATAAAAACGGAGTAAAATCAGCAGGAGGATATTTAATCAATCCAATGCCAGATGCAACAGAAGAAGAAATATCCCAAGTAGAGCAAGCAATCTTTAAAGCGGGAGCTATGTCGAAAATGTTAGATGAGAAATTGACATTAAAAGAAATAGCACAAAAAATAACAGGAGACGAAAAAGTTGAAATCATAGAAGAAAACATCACACCAGTATTTCAATGCGACTGCTCTAAAGAGCATATGGCAGAAGGATTAATGACAATAGGAAAAAAGGAATTACAAGAAATTGTAGAAACTGATGGAAAAGCAGAATTAGTATGTCATTTTTGTAATACAACATATGAATTTTCGAAACAGGAATTAGAAGAAATCATAACAAGGATTTAAACAAGGATTGAGGGACGGCCCCAAAATCCTTATTTTATTTTAGGACGAAGATATAAAAATACATTCTAAAAAATTGCAATTAGCCTCCAAATCCTTATTTTTATGTTAGAATATATTGCATAAGTTTACAGAAAAATGGTATAATTAGTTTAAATTGTTTAGAAGGGAAAATGGAGAATATGCTAATAAATAAAGGGAAAATGAGGATAGAGCTAGAAGAAGATAAAGACAAATTAAATCTTGAAATAGAAGAATTATTAAAAGTAAAAAATATGCTGATAAATTCATCATCATACAAATCACTATATGGAAAAACAACAGCAAGAGAGCAGGGAGAACAAAAGCAAGAAAGAATAAGGTCTAGATTAGAACATAGTGAAAATGTTTCACCACTAGCACAAGAGGTAGTTGCTCGAATTTATGATGAATGTGCGACAGAAGAGCAGAAAAAAAGTGAAATATTCATCTTAAATAAAACAAAAGAGTTATTGTATACAGAGATTGGTTCACTAGCCCATGATTTAGGACATACTCCATTTGGACATGATGGAGAAAAGAGCATTAGTCAATTTATGGAAGGCGTTGATGATAGAGAAGAAATTGACAGAATGATACAAAAAAGAATTCAGTGTTTTGGAAGAGATTATGAAGAACAGCAAGGTCATATGGGAAAAGAAGTAGCATTAAGTTTTGAGCATAATGAGCAAAGTGCCTTATTGTTTTATGAATTATTACATAATGGAGAAATTAATTTGGATTGTATAGATGCTAACAGAATAATCCAGATAATATTATCTCATAGTAGAAAAAGAGTAAGAAAATGTCCAAAAGATTTAGTGGCACAAGTAGTAAGGCATATGGATACGGTGGAATCTAGAATCATGGATTTTTGTGAAATAAGTGAATACATAAAGTTAGAGCAATTTGAGAATAAATCTTATGCACAAAAGAGTGCTAAAGAAAAAATGGATATCATAAAAGAAGAGTTAGTGAGAGAAGCTATAGAAAAAGGAAAAATAGATGACAATATGAAGGCTCTGAACGAAGTAACACAGTTTAGGGAAGATTATAAAGAGGCAATATATTTTTTAGATTTAAGTGGAGGAAAAGGATTATTAACATCTGAAAATATAGAAAGAAACAGAGTAATCATATCAAAATTATTAGAATATTATTATACCAATTCAGATGAAATGCATACAAAATATTATACAAGAGTTACTCCCATTAATTTAGAGATAGAAGAAAAGATTCATAGTGTACATGATACTTTGCAAAGCAAAGATAAGACAGGAGCAGAAAAAGCAGTTGATTTTATAATAAGCATGGATAATGAAAGAGCTAGAAAAGAATACTTAAGATTAGTGAAACAGAGAATTGTAACAGGAAAAGGAATAGAACCAATTACACCAGAAGAAATAAAAGATGTTAAAAGAAGTCAGCAACAAGAAAGAATTGAACAATGGAGAGGAAAACAAGAGCAATCACATACAGTGAGAGAAGCTAGGAATATCATTAGAGATAAAGATGCTAATTTTGTGCAAGAACTAACGCCAGAAGGAATAGAAACGATACTAGAGACAAGAAGAAAGATAAAAGAAGATGCCGAGTTAGATAGTTTATTGTATAAAGAAATGGAAAAAGCGGACTGTGCAAGAAAAGAAAGAAGAGAAGTAATCGACATAGAAGGAATAAATCAAAAGTTAGGAGAAACACCGAAATTGTCAGAAGAAGAAAGAAGGAAAAAGTCTGCCATACAGCTAAAAGAAAAATGGCAAAAGAAACAAGTATCACCAGATAATAAACACTTGAAAGAAGAAAGGTAAATGTTAAAACCGCCTATTGACAATATAAAAAAGAAATTATATAATTTTAAAGATAAAAAATCAAGAATGAAAGGAAGCAGTAAAATGGAAAAAGAAATATTAATTTTTGGACATAAAAATCCAGACACAGATTCAATCTGTTCCAGTATCGTAATGGAAAATTTAGAAAAGAAAATGGGAAATGATAAGTGTAAGGCTGTAAGAATAGGAAAAATAAATAAAGAAACAAAATACATATTAGATTATTTAAGATTAGAAGAAATCCCATATGTAGAGGACATAGAAGAGGGGCAAGAAGTAATATTAGTAGACCATAATGAAGCTAGTCAATGTGTTGATAATATTGAAAATGGTAAAATTTTAAAAGTAATAGACCATCATACAATGAATTTTAAAGCACCATATCAATTATATTATAGAACAGAACCAGTTGGATGTACAGCTACTGTATTATATAAATTATATAAAGAAAACGGCATAGAAATAGAGAAAAACATAGCAATATTATGTCTTAGTGCGATTATTTCAGATACTTTGCTATTAAAATCACCAACTACAACAGAGGATGATAAAAAGGCTTTAAAAGAATTAGCTGAAATAGCAGAAATTGATGTAAATGAATATGGAATAGAAATGTTAAAAGCAGGAACAGACTTAGACGATTTTTCAGCTGAAGAATTAATTAACTTAGATGCTAAAAAATTCGAAAAAGATGCTACTAGCTTTGTAATTGCTCAAGTAAATACAGTTAGTATAGAAGATGTCTTAAAAAGAGAAGAGGAATTAAAAGCAGCAATGAATAAGACAATAGAAGAAAAAGGTTTAGATTTATTTGTATTTGCAATTACAGACATATTAAATAGCAATTCAGAAATTATTGCATTAGGAGAAAAAACAGATGTTATCAAACTAGCTTATGGAAAAGAATTAGAAAATGACAAAGCATTTTTAGAAGGTGTAGTTTCAAGAAAAAAACAATTATTACCAGAGATTGATAAAAATATATAATGAGGATTTGGGGACGGCCCCAAAATCCTCATTTTTTTAAATAATAGAGATAAGTTTATTAGCAGCAGAAGAAAGATATTTTTCATTATAAACGATTCCTAAATTATGCAAAGAAGAAACCTCGCTAACAGGAATACGATAAAGTTCGCCAGAATCTAGTTCTGATTGAATGGATTCTTTTAATGTGTATCCTATACCGTAGCCGTGTTTTACTAAATGTAAAATAGGTGCATGATAAGTAAAATCCATGATAGGCTCTAATTTTATGCCATGTTTTTTGAAATCATTATCTAAAGCTTTTCGCTCATAACTAGTTTGATTCAATAGTAAAAGAGGATATTTTGATAATTCTTCTAAAGAAACATCATCTTTTGAAGCCAAATGTTTAAAATCATTGTTACAAAAAAAACAATGGGTAATTTGAGTGGCAATTTTAACAGAAAAGTTTCGATACGTAGTTTCCATCCCAAATTTACGAATAACCATATCTAATTCATGTTTTTCTAACATTTTTATTAAGTCAGAAGCAGGCTTACTAATGATATGAATTTTGATACCAGGATATTGTTTGTGATAAGTAGAGATATAGGGATATAAACCTACTTGAAATAAACTAGGATTACAACCGAATATAAATTTCACCATGCGTTAAATTGGTATCTTCTGTGAAAAGTTTTTCGCCGACTAATAAGGATTGATAGCAAGATTTTACAGAATCATATAATTTTTCAGCTTCAGGTGTTAATTCTACTCCCTTTGGATTACGATAAAGTAATTTGCCACCTAAAGTCTCCTCCAATGTTTTTATACTGTAACTAACAGCTGGCTGTGAAACATATAGTAGTTCAGCAGCTTTTGATATACTTTTAGTTTGTGCCACTGTATAAAATACTTTATAGAGGTTAAGGTCAAAATTGTGATTAATAATATCCACATATAAAACTCCTTTATATCTAATATAAAATATATATATTTTACTTATACTATTAAATGTATTATAATAGAATTATATTTAAAAAACAAGGAAAATTTAAAAATTAATCCATTTTATCATGATAAAATAAGAAAAAGGAGGAAATTATGGAAAGTTCATTAAAAAATACAATAGAAAAAGAATTAGAAAAAAATACAACTTTTAAAGAAATATTTGACAAATTTGAAATTCCGAAATTAGAGGGATTAGAAGAAGAATTAGATTTAATTTATAAGTCAAATGAGTACATGGGATATTATAAAAAAGAAATCTATTTTGATTTAGTAGCTAGGAATGAAAAGGCAAAATCTAGGGGAACATTAAAAATAACATTTGTATCGAGTGTAAAGCAATTTGATATTCAAAAAGCCATGCATTTATTATCAACAGATGAAACGCATAATGTGAGTGTAACATTTATGCTTTATAATGAAGGCAATGACTGGGATACAGCAAGATACAATTATACTTTATGGAAGAATGTAAGATAAACTTAATAAAGTTTTTTTTATTTTAGGGGAAAAATAGGGACATTAGCTGAGATTAATAAGAATATAAAATAAGGATTTGGGGGCCGTCCCCAAATCCTTATTTTGTATTTTTATCAATCGTAACTTCTTTATTTAAATCTTGTTTATCAATAAAGCCTTTTTGATATAAATCTCTAACATACATAATTAAAGAAAACACGGTAGTGACTAAAGCGAAGGCAAATAAACCTAAATCTAAGTTTTCCCAAATACCAGTTATTTTAAATTGTTTTAGTAAAAGAGAAATGACAATGGCTATATAGAATAATACAGTAGCTAGCTTTCCGTACCATTTACTATAAACGACAACGTCTTTTCCGTATAGGAAAGAAGCACCACAAATCATAATAAATTCTTTTAATAAAACAATTAGTAAAATCCAAATGGGAATAATATGAGTAAACACAAGAGAAGCTAAGGTGGCTATTTGTGTTAGCTTATCAGCTAAAGGGTCCATCAATTTCCCAAAGTTAGAAACTAAATTGAATTTTCTGGCAATAAAACCATCTGCTACATCAGTGATACCAGATATGGTAAAAAATACAAATGCTAGTATGTAGTTATTTGTAAAAATATAAAATACAATAGCTGGTATTAATAAAAAGCGAAGAATGGTTAAAGTGTTTGGTATATATTTTAACATAATTTTCTCCTATTTTATTTCGAATTCTAGTTTATCATTTTTTAAATCTACTGCAACAGTTTTTCCATCGATAAGAGTGCTACGCAAAATCATTTCAGAAAGCTCATCATCAATGTATCTTTGGATAGCTCTTCTTAGCGGTCTGGCACCAAATTTAATATCAGTACCTTTTTCTAAAATAAAGTTTTTGGCTTTTTGACTGATTTCCATGTTGATATCTTTATCGTTTAAAGCTTGTATGGTGTCTTTTAACATTAAATCCACAATTTGTAATAATTGTTCTTTTGTTAAACTATCAAAGGCTACAATTTCATCTACTCTATTTAGAAATTCAGGACGGAATACATCTTTTAGACTGTCCATGATTTTATTTTTATTAACTGTTTGCCCACCGAATCCGATTGAATTGTTATTTAAGTTAGAGCCTGCGTTAGAGGTCATAATGATAATCGTATTAGCAAAACTTACAGAGTTACCTTGACTATCGGTTAATTTCCCATCATCTAATACTTGAAGTAAAATATTAAATACATCAGGATGAGCTTTTTCAATCTCATCTAATAAAATAATAGAATATGGTTTTCTTTTTACTTTATCTGTTAATTGTCCTGCATCATCATAACCAACATATCCTGGAGGTGCACCAATTAATTTTGAGGTAGAGTGACTTTCCATATATTCAGACATATCTACTCTGATAATGGCATCTTCACTTCCAAACATTTCATAAGCAAGAGATTTAGCAAGCTCTGTTTTTCCAACACCAGTTGGTCCGACAAAGATAAAAGATGGTGGTCTTTTAGAATTTTGTAAGCCAGCACGATTTCTACGAATAGCTCTTGCTACACTACTAACAGCTTCCTCTTGAGCGATAATTCTTTTATGAAGATTGGTTTCTAAATTCAAAAGTTTTTGGGTTTCAGCCTCTGTTATTTTTTTAACTGGTATTTTTGTCCAGCTTTCAATAACATTTGCGATGTCTTGAATGGTAATTTGTTTTAGTTTCATTTTACTGTTTAATTTGTCAATTTGTTCGATTAATTGACATTCACGTGTTTTTAGGTCAGCAGCTTTTTGATAATCTTCCGTAGAATCAGCTGCAATCACTTCTTCTTTTTCAGCTTGTACACGAGAAAGCTCTTGTTTTAACATTTCTAATTTGTATAAGTCTTTATTTTCTAAATTAATACGAGAACAAGCCTCATCTAAAATATCAATTGCTTTATCTGGTAAAAATCTGTCATGAATGTATTTCTCTGACATGATAACAGCTTGACGAATGATATCAGAAGAAATTTTTACTTTATGATATTCCTCATAATATTTCTTAATACCTTCTAGAATACCAATAGAATCATCAATATTTGGTTCTTCTACTAAAACTTGTTGAAATCTTCTTTCTAAAGCAGAATCTTTTTCGATATATTTTCTATATTCTTTCAAAGTAGTAGTACCAATTAGTTGGATTTCACCATTAGATAGAGCAGGTTTTAGGATATTAGCAGCATTCATAGAGTGCTCTCCATCGCCAGCACCAATAATATTATGAATTTCATCGATGACTAAAATAATATTTCCATATTCTTTACATTCGTCGATAATTCCTTTCATTCTGGATTCGAACTGACCTCTAAATTGTGTACCAGCAATAACAGATGTCATATCTAGTAAGTAAACTTCTTTATTTAAAAGTTTAGCTGGTACATTTTGATTGGCTATTTTGATAGCTAGTCCTTGTGCAATAGCCGTTTTACCAACACCAGGCTCTCCAATTAAGCAAGGATTATTTTTAGAACGTCTATTTAAAATTTGGACAATTCTTTGAATTTCTTTATCTCTACCAATGACAATATCAAGCTCGTTGTTTTTCGCTTTGTTGGTTAGATTGGTTCCATAAGTATCTAAGAACTTTTTCTTTTTATTTTGTTTCGTATTTTTCTTTTTTTCTACTTTTACTTTTTTTCTTCCACTGATAGATTCTCCTTGTTCTTCTTTGTCTTTATGATTGGATTCATGGAACATATTAGAGAAAATAGAACCAAGTGGAATAGCAGCACCTGCTATTTTAGGAGCATTTTCATCATCACTATTAAGGTCTGTATTTTCAAAGGTAATAGCACCTTCTATATTTTCAATATCTTCTAAATTAATATTTTCAGCTAAGTCTTTAAAAATACTTTCAAATTGTTTAGCCATATCGCTAAGGTTTACCTTATCTTTTGATAAAATATCATTTTGTTTTGCTAATACTTCATTTGGATTAATTCCTTTTTCCTTAGCACAGTTATAACAATATCCTTCCATGGTTTCTTTTCCATTTTCTATTTTTTTATAAAAAAGGATAGCTGGGTTTTCATTACATTCTGAACATAACATATATTTTTGTTTCCTCATTTCTATCTAAATTTAATCTATACTATAATACCGCAAAAACGCTAAATAGTCAATAATTTTGTAGAATGATTTTTAATACAAAATAGCTTTTTTAAGAGGTTGCGAAAAAAAGAGAAAAATGTTATAATAAAAAAGAAAATTAGAAATAAGGAGTAAAAATGAAAGTAGTTTTACCTGAAAAAAGTCCATTTAAGAAAAAAGATATTATTATCTATGTAAGTATAGTATTAATATGTATCATATCGATTATAATTGCTTTTTACGTTCAATTTTATGCAAGGATTGATATAGGTAGCTGGATAGGGTTTGAAACAGAAATAAAATTGGGTAAAAAGACTGAGGAGGAAACAGAACTATTAAAGGCAGAATTTGACGAAATCTTTACGAATACCATTACAATCGAAAGTGGAGAAGCACAAGATAATAAAAAGAAAGAAAAGGATAAACCACTTGTTTATACTAAAACAGAAAAAACGGAAAGCAAATTAAATAGTTATGAGGTAGAAGTTCATATTCCATACATCAATATTAATAATCGTAAAATAGAAGAATATAATAAAAAAATAGAAGAATTTGTAGATAAAACCAATAGTGTATTACAGAGCCAAGATAAAAATATTATTTACACAGTGGAATATGTAGCAAATGTGCAAAATGGCATTTTATCTTTGTTGATTCGTTCTAATCTAAAAGAAGGAGCAAGTGCACAAAGAGTTATTATCGAAACGTTTAATTATGATTTAAGAA
>CANEFU010000015.1 GCA_947426875.1 uncultured Clostridium sp. | reverse complement strand
CTATGTCTTCGATTCTAACTTGTTTTAGCATATTTAAAAAAGTGGTATGTTTTAAAATATTTTCTTCCTTTTTACTATCCAAATAATCTACTAATGGACTTGCTTTTTTATATTTTTCTTCTATCTCATCTAGACGATTCGTTGGTGATAATAAAATTTGTATATCTTTTATTGGAATATAGCGATATTGTCTATATTGCTTTTCATCATAAAATTTTGGAAATCTAAATTCAAAAGGTTCAAAATTTTTAATGCTTGCTGGTATCTATTCTAAGTTTAATCCTAAATATTCTAATTTTTCTTCTATGCTTTCTGTTGGTTGTATTTTCTTAGACAAGTTTCTCTCTCCTTTATTTTATTATTTCATAAAAATTCTTAAATTCATATCCATTTTCTCTTAACCAAGAAATAATTTGTGGTAAAGCTTCTGCTGTTACTTTTTTAGCTTGTGCATCATGCATTAAGATAACAACACTATTTTTATTACTTACTGTTTCTTGTATTCTTTGCATTTCAAATTCTATAGTTGGTGTTGTTGTTTCCGCATCTCCAGAAAGAGCATTCCAATCAATATGTAAAATATCATTCTGAGATAATAGCTCTTTTGCTTGATTTTTTATATCTGCATATTTTCCTCCTGGAAGTCCTCCAGGAAATCGGAATAAGTGAGAATTGTATTCTGGCACACCTATTGTATTTTTTACCGCATCATTACATTGGTTATATTCATCTAACACCGTTTGTGGTGAAGTATAAATAGCGGAGTAAGAATGAGAATAACCATGATTGGCAATATAATGACCTTCTTGATAAATTCTTTTTACCGTTTCTGGCATAGCTTCCACTCTTGAACCCAACACAAAAAATGTAGCTTTGACTTTCTCTTGTTTTAAAATATCTAATATTGTTGGCGTTACCGAAGATGGACCATCATCAAAAGTTAAAAAGGCTTGTTTCTTTTCTGAATGATAAATATTTTCTAGTTTATCTCTTCCTACTTGTGTCAATTTAGGTATTTTTTCTTGTTTCATTTTTTCTTTTTGCTTTTCTATTTTTGCTTTTTCATACTCTTCTTGCTGTTGTAAAGCGATTACTTGTGCTTCATATTGCTTATATACTTTGTGCTGTTTCATGATTTCTACTGACTTTTCCGCTACCATAATTAAGCCGATTACCACAAGTATGATTAAAACAATTAATGCAATTTTTTTTATGTTTAATTGGTTATTGATGTCTATTTTATAAATATCATAGCATTCATTTTCCTCTTTTATCATTTCTTACATCCCTTTTGATTTTATTTTTTCTTTATTATATACTATTTTTCGATTTTTTAGTAGTCTATTTTACAAAAAAAATAAAAATGTCGCATTAGGGATGTTTCCCTTGCGACATTTTTATTTTTAAGGAATAACATATAGAACCATTCGAAAAGAAGCATAAGTCTGGGCTGTATCTCCACTACCAGAATCTCGTCTCGCAGCACCACTTCCTCCTCGATATATATAATCTGGTCTCCAATTCGTGTTAGTATTATAATTGGTTCTTTCTGCAACAAATTCTTGAAAATTCCCCTCTAAATCATAAATATTGCAAACCTTATCAGCTTCTCGACTACCACTAACTGTTCTAGAACCTCTTTGTCTATCAGTAGAAGGTGTTGTTACATTAAAAATAGCTCCTATACCATCTTTTTTCCCATTTACAAAATTCATTGTTAAATCCCATTGAATTCCTGAAAGCAACGCACTTTTGGCATTCTTATTATTGACTAATGTTTTTGCTTTTGCTATTGCTACCGTTGGTTTTATGGATTCCCACACAGTTGCTCCTCTCTTACTAATTGGCGTGTCTGTTCCTACTTTTCCTGTTTCAAACCTAGCAATATAAAACCCACCAGCATTTCTCACAAGTTTTTCTTCTGATAGTGAAACACCACTTGGCAAATATCCAGAAGGAGTATAACAACTTCCTGAAAGTCTTGTATCTTCATATCTAGTATTTCTTGCATAACTTGTCCCAGC
Source organism: uncultured Clostridium sp. (assembly GCA_947426875.1). Classification (GTDB taxonomy): domain Bacteria; phylum Bacillota; class Clostridia; order TANB77; family CAG-508; genus CAG-269. The sequence continues at coordinate 10,049 of CANEFU010000015.1, read as the reverse complement.
TGATACTGGCACCCATACAAACTGATTTCCTGTACTTAAATGATTTTCATCAATAGCATCTGTTATCACTAATCCATTTTTTATGGTATTAATACTATTCGCTTTTCCTACTGCAAAACCTGCTGGTATTTTAGCAACATTTCCATTTTTATCGGTATAATCTGCTGTTGTTTCATAAATATCAGAAAATCTTTCTACTTCTTTTCCATTGGTAATTTCTACAACGTAATTCGTTTTTCCGCCATCACTTCCTTCAATAATAAATTCATATTCATTATTTTCAGATACAACAAATTCAGTTGTATTAACATTTTCTACCACACTTCCATCTGGCTTTATTATTTTCGTTATTGTTCCTTCTGATACTGTTGCCTGAATGGAAATAGTTATTTTACCACCTTCTGCCACTTGTTCTGTTGGTGTTATTGTATGTGTTACTTCTGGCTTGGCTCCTATTCTTTTTACATTTCCTTTCTCATCAATTTCAAAAGTATTTTTATCCACAACAACTTGTACTGGCAAATTTTCAATTTTATTGTCAGCCATAATTGACTTATTATTATAAATAATATCTGTTAATCCCTCTACCTGTCTTAAATCTTTATTTAATTCCTCTTTGTTTATTTTTCCATCTGTATCATAACTTCCGAAGTACAGCTACTTGTACTTTTTCTTTCGCTTCTTCTCTTATCGTTTCTGTTTTGGCAGTTTCTGCTTTTCCTAATATTCCATTTTCTCCTGTTAGTGTTGCTATGGATATTCCTGCTAATATTAATAGCACAATTATGGTAATAACCAATGCGATTAGTGTAATTCCTTTTTGTTTCTTCATTTTTCTTCTTTCCCTTCTTTTGTTTTTCTTTATTATATTTTTGGGAAGGAGTATTTACAAGGATTTCACTTGTTTTTACTATTATCTTTTTTACATAATTCTTGCAAAAAAAAATGAAAATCGACATTTCTATTGGTCAATTTTCATCTTTTTTAATTCCATTTTTTTAACTCTATTTTTTAAAAAGTTACATTTCTAACTGTTATATTTAAGATTGGTAAACTATTTTCCTTCTTTATAAAATTTTGTAAATTAGTATTAATCGTATCTTGATTCCATCCTTTCATTTCTGTTTCTGTTACAGGTTTTGAATTGGTTGGTGTTAATTTACCATCTCCTTTAATTTCTCCTACTGCTTTATTGGTTACTGTATCAAATTTACCCATATTATAAGTATAATCCACTGTTCCCGCATAAAATCCGCCTACAATTCCTCCAGAATAATCATTTGCAACAATTTTAGATGTGTTGTAGGCATATTGAATTGAAATTTCATACTCTGGAGGATTATTATTTCCTGCAATTCCTCCTGCATTTCCTCCACCACTTTCCATGCGTGTTGATTTTATTTGGTTCGCAATATTATATACGTATTGTATTTTCCCTCTGTTATTTCCTACTATTCCGCCATTTACATGTTCTCCTGTTACATTTCCTTTGTTACAACAATAAGACACTATTCCGTTTATTTCTTCCTACTATTCCTCCATTTACTCTTATGGCTCCAGTTATTTCTCCCTGATTAATACTTCTTGTTACTGTACCAGAATTATATCCGAACAATTCCTCCTGTAAATGACCCCCATGGTTCCGCATCATCGCTTTCCTTAGCAGTTCCACCCGTTGCTGTTACTGGTGTTAAATTATAACAATCTGTTACTATATTACTATTTTGGTTTTCTCCTGCTATACCTCCTACTAAATATTCTCCTTGCATATTAGCTTCTGCTGTAGACATACAATTGGTAATGTTTCCATTATTTCTTCCCGCAATTCCTCCTACACGTTCTTTTCCTCGTATGTTTCCATAATTGTTACAATCTTTAATTTCCCCTTTTTCATGCGATGCTACAATCCCTCCTATTTGAAATCCACTTCCTGTTATATTGGTGTGATTTGTGCAATTAATAACTTTTCCAGCACTAAATGCTGCTATTCCGTGAGACTGTATTTACCGCTGTTATTTCTCCATTTACTTCTAAATTTTTTATTATTCCATCTTGTTTTAAAATAGAAAATAAACTTTGTCTATAAGCAATCGTATTATTTATATATAAATTTTCTATTCTTTTATCATTTCCGTCAAATATCCCATTATAGTAAATGTTCACATCCTCATTGACATTGCACTCATAGAATTGTATTCTCCTATTGGTGTCCAACTTCCTTCTTGGCTGGAACATACATTACTTAAATTAATGTTATTCATTAATTTTCCGTTGATATCAAATTGTTTATCAATATTCACTAAATCTCTAAAATATGCTAAGTCATATTCACTATAAATGGCATAGGCTGTTTGCTTTTTCTTGTCATTATCTTCTACTTCTTCACTTGCTAATGTAGTTATATTTACTATTTGAGAAGCTGTCACAGTTTTATTTGATGGACTAGTTATGTTACAAGTTACTATATAGGTTCCTATTTCTAGTTCTTCTAAATTATTTTTTTGTGTGTCTTGAACTTCTTTGTTCTTGAAATTTAGATTTCCGTGTTATAGTATATTCTATTGTTCCTACTCCATCACTTGCCCATTCTATCTCAAATAAATCAGCAAAATATTTTTTTGTTTTTCTAACACAATTGCTCATGTCTAAACTTTTAGCTGTTACTTTTGGATTTGCTGCCTCCGTTATTTCTCCCTTTGCCATATATTTTGTTTCGTTTTCAGTTATGTGAAATGTGTAACCCTCTTTCGTTATTAATATAAGAGTATCTACATTATTAATCATTTTACGATTTATGTCTTCTACCCAATCTTTTTGATTGTTATTAAATTCTCCTTGCATTTGCTCTAAAGTTGGTGGTTCATAGTTTGGATTGTTTAGTCTTAACTCTGTTCTTATCATTTCTATTTTTTCGTAATATTCTTGTATTTCTGTTTCTTCTTTTGCTTTTAATGCTTTTCCGCAATATACCATTTTCTCCCGTTAACATAGCAATTGTTATCCCTGCTAGAATTAAAAGCACAATTATGGTAATGACTAATGCTATGAGTGTAATTCCGTCTATTTCCTTTTTGGTTTGTTACTATTTGTTTTTTCATCTTATTTTTCCTTTCTTTGGTTTGCGTATTTTATGTAATTTTGTTGCTATATATTTACTGTTTTATTTATATCATAACTATTATTATTTTTTCAATAGCTTTTTAAACTTATTCATTTTTTGCTTTTATATTTATTTATTATATTTTTGGAAAGGAGTATTTACAAGGATTTTACTTGTTTTTACTGTTATCTTTTTTACATAATTCTTACTCTCTAATTTTATAAAAAAAAGACAATGTAGCTATATAATGTACTACATTGTCTTTTTTTATTTAATATTTAAGTATTATATTCCTTTGATTCCTTTAATATAAAATGTATAAGCTATCACAGCAATAAAAAAGATAGCAACTATAATTAAAACTCTAAATACCATATCTCCAAAAGTAGGTCTAGCTTTATGCTTTCCTTTTTTTATTTTTTTGTCTTCTTTTGTTTCTTCCATAATTCTCTCTCCTTTTTTCTTTTACTTTTTCATGATATTTTTTAAAAATTCCACTTCTTCTTCTACCTTCAATCTCATGAAAATAGGTTCTCCTTTTTCAATCACTTTTGCTGTTTCTATTTTATCATATTCTTTTAAATTTTTCCAATTTTTCATATCATTTTCTTCTATTCCTATTTGTCTAAAAATATTATTGGCCGTATCCTTCATAAAAGGTTTGATTAAAATTGCTATTTTTCTTAGGTTTTCAATTAAATGATACATACATGATGCTAACTTTTCAGTTTGCTCTTCTTTCGCTAAAGCCCATGGCATAGTTTCATCAATATATTTATTGGTTCTCGCAATTAGGTTCCAAATTTCTTGAATGCTATTTGCTATTTCATAGTTATTCCACTTTTCATCAAATTTCTCGATTTGCTCTAAAGTATATGCCTCTAATTCTTCATCTACTTCATTTGGTGTTCCGTTATATGTTGGAACTTTTCCTCCAAAATATTTATTAACCATAGATACTGTTCTATTTAAAAGATTACTTAAATCATTACATAAATCAAAATTATATCTTTCTACAAAAGCTTCTGGTGAGAAAATTCCGTCTTGTGATACTGGCATTTCTCTTAGCAAAAAGTATCGAACACTATCTAATCCATATCGTTCCATTAACGTTTCTGGATAGATTACATTTCCTTTTGATTTTGACATTTTCCCATCTTTCATCATAATCCAGTTATGAACTAGAATCGTTTTTGGTAATGGTAATCCTAATGCCATTAGGAAAATAGGCCAATAAATTAAGTGGAATCTTGCAATATCTTTCCCTACAATCTGTAAGTCTGCTGGCCAATATTTATGAAATAGTGTTTCATCTTCTGATAAATATCCTAATGCTGTAATATAGTTTGTTAATGCGTCTAACCATACATAAATAATATGTTTTGGGTCTTTTAATACGGGAATTCCCCAATCAAAAGATGTTCTTGTTACACATAAATCCTCCAAACCTGGCTTGATAAAGTTATTTATCATTTCATTTTTTCGATATTCTGGCTTGATAAAGTCTGGATGTTCTTCATAATATGCTAGAAGCTTGTCAGCATATTTTTTCATGTTAAAGAAATAGGCTTCTTCTTTCATTAACTTAACTTCTCTTCCACAGTCTGGACATTTTCCATCCACTAATTGTGTTTCTGTAAAGAAAGTTTCACAAGGGATACAATACCAACCTTCATATTCTCCTTTATAGATATCACCTTGTTCCATAAATTTATCAAAAATCTTTTGTACAATTTTTTCATGTCTTGGCTCGGTTGTTTGAATATAATCATCATATTCTATTTGCATTTTTGCCCATAATTCTTTTGCCATTTTTGCCATTTCGTCTACATATTCTTTTGGTGTTTTTCCTGCTTCTTTCGCTTTTTGCTCTATTTTTTGTCCATGTTCGTCTGTTCCTGTTAGCAAATAAGCTTCTTCGCCTTTTAGCTCGTGGTATTGCTTCATACTGTCTGCTAATACTGTCGTATACGCTGTTCCTATATGAAATCTTCCACTTGGATAATAAATTGGTGTTGTAATATAAAATTTATTGCTCATTTTATTCATCTCCTTGTGTTTATTCGAGTCACATGTTTCTTTTTATAGAAATATATTACCACAATTACAAAAAAATAGCAACAAAAAAAGAGTAAATCTGTAAGCCGGGTTCTGTCTTTTAAAATAGCCATTTATCTAGGATATATATTACTATATATCTCAAGCCACGCAGGTTAGAAGGTGCCGAGCAGGCTTAATCTTCTAATTAGGTGTTGCTTCAGATGGGGTTTACACTGTCCCATTATGTCACCATAATGGCGGTGAGCTCTTACCTCGCCTTTTCACCCTTACCTTGTTTTTACAAGGCGGTTATTTTCTGTTGCACTTTCCTTAAGGTCACCCTCACTAGACGTTATCTAGCATCTTTGCTCTGTGAAGCCCGGACTTTCCTCTCGTAATTCCTTTCGGAGATTTACCAGCGACTATTCAATTTACTCTGTTTTTTATTATATCATATATTATTCATTTCTTCTAGTAAATTCTTATATTTTATCAAAAATACCGCACTATCTTGTAAATTTACAGCATTTTGCAATTCATTTATCATAACATAACATTTACTAATGCTATATTGTTTTCTCGTATCTATCTCTGTATTAGTTAGCAACTTAGAATAGCTGTCAATTGCATTTTTTATATCATTAGCAATCTCTTGCCAGTTTTGTGCATCTAATTTAGCATATGCCTTTAATATATTATATTTGGTTTCTACTAAAGTAGTATTCAACTCATCTTGTCCAGAACCTCGCAAAAATTTTGGTAAATATTCATATAGCTTTGTTAATTCTGTCAATGTTTCTTCCTTCTTTTCATCCTTTGCTACATTTGTCAGACGGTCATAGTCTGTATTAAATGCCAAAACATCTTGCTGATTAATATTCGTCTGATATAAGTCCATTGTAATAGTAGGAAGAGAAGTATATAAATTTTCTATTTCTGTTTTGACACTATTCCAATTAATATCATCTGTATTGGTTAATACCCCTTTTGCTTTTAACTCAAATTTCTTTTTGTCCTGGTCTTCTTCGTTAGTATCTTCTGAAGAATTCTCTCCTCCTGTTGCTCCCCCTGAATTCTCTTTATTGGATGAACTACTACCTCCTGAACTTCCTGAAGAATTGCTATCACTTTTCGATTTTTCAGTAGTTTCTTTTGAAAGCTCACCTGTTTCCACACTATAGCTTTTAGCTTCTATATTATTCATCGTATTAAATAAATTTTCTAATTTTGTTTCTAAAAATTTAATTTCAGAAAATACTTTTTCCTTATGCGTTTCTCCAGTATCTTTACTCGCATTGGTATAAATAGTAAGTGACAATATCATTAAAATCACAATTACTACAACATACGCAATTCTTTTTAATATCTTCAAAATTTAACCTCCCTAATTTTCTATTTTTTCTATTATTTGCATTTTTGTTTTACTTTATTCCATGTATAAAATTTATTATATTTTTTATACTAATAAAAAGAAGATTTTTAGGAGATTTTATGTCAGTTACTGTTAATTTATATAGCCAAAAAAAAGGGGAATTAAATAAATTTTTAAGTCGTTTTTATAACACAAGTTTTGATTTAGAAAATACTTTAAGTTGGGAAAAAAAATATGCCAATCCTATTGAATTAGCTGAAATTATTGGTACTTTTATTGATAATTCCGATAATTATATTTTATCTATGTGGATTTGTTTAGATAAAAATGTTTTTGTTCAGATTACGCAAGAAAATGCAGATGATATTATCAAATATTTATATGAACGTTATCCTTACTGATGTGCATTGGGGACGTTTCTTTTTGCCCCTTTTTGTGCAATTGGGGACACATCTATTACTATTCATTTTTAAAGTTCTTATTTATTTTTTATAGAATTTATGAATGTGCTGTGTAATAACCGTTAGAACCTCTTATAAAATCAATTAGGGAATCTCACAGCCATGAGGGCACTGATTGATTTTATAAGAGGTTCTAGGTTATGAATCAAACCCAATAAAAACTATAAAAAATAAATAAGAACTTTTTACATAGAAATCCAAGATGTGTCCCCAATTGCACAAAAAGGGGCAAAAAGAAACGTCCCCAATGCAACGCTATTTTTCCATGATAATTGTTACCGGTCCATCATTTAGAAGGCTGACTTTCATATCTGCACCAAAGATACCTTTTTCAACGTGTATTTGATTTTTTTCACATTGTGAGCAAAAGTATTCGTATAATTCATTTGCTTGCTCTGGTTTAGCTGCTTCTGTAAAAGATGGTCTATTTCCTCCTGTACAATCTGCATAAAGGGTAAATTGTGATACTATTAATAATTCTCCTTCGATATCTTTTAATCCTAAATTCATTTTTCCATTTTCATCTGTAAAAACTCGTAATTTGCATAGTTTTTTTACTAAGTAATCGGCTTGCTCTTTGGTATCGTTATGAGTAACCCCTAACAATACCAAAAAGCCTTTTCCTATTTTGCCTACAACTTCTTTCTCTACTTCTACTTGTGCATTTTTTACTCTTTGTATTACTATTTTCATTTTGTTACTCCTTTAAGTTTATTGCTCTTTATCTTCTTCGTCGTTTTCTTGCTCTTCTTCTAATTTTACATTAGATTCTATTTCTACTGTCTTTTCTAGATTCGTTTTTTCTTCTTCCCTTTGATTTTCTTCTTTATCTTCTGTTTCTTCTTGTAAGTCTTCTATTACAATTTGATTTTCTATTTCGTTGTCTTCTTCTACTTCTGTATTTTCAAGTTCTTCTAATATTTCTACTTCTTTTGCTGGTTCCTCTGTTTGCTTTTCTCCACAATTTGGACAAAATTTATCATCTTTTTCAATTTCTTTATAACAATTTGCACATTGCTTTTTATCTTTTAACTCTAAACATTCTTTTAATAAGCTATCGATTTCATCACTTAAAACATCTATTTTTGTGCATTGTTCTTCTAAATCTTGTTTAATACAAATATCTTCTTCTCTTATATGCTTTTCATATACTTTTTTTCCAATTTCTTCATAGATGTCATTTATTTGTGTTTTTAGCTCACCAATTTTGAATTTTAACTTCGTTTCCTTTGCTATTTTTCCAGTTTTATCAGCTGTTACTTTATATGCTTCTGATGCTTTTTTTCCTAATTTATCAAAAAAATCAATTACTATTTATCCTTCCTTTTTTTCTATTATTTGATTTTTATGTGGTAATTATTCACTTTTTTTATCTCTTGTCATTAATTTTTTGACAGCTTTTTGTGGTTCCAATTTCTCGTAAATGACTTGATATACTGTTTCTACAATCGGCATATCAACATGATGCCTTTTGCATAATTCATAAGCCACTTCAATATTGTCTATACTTTCTATTACCATTCCCACTTCTTTTTTGGTTTCTTCTAATGTTTTTCCTTGACCAATTAATTTTCCTGCTTTTCTATTTCTACTATGCTCACTCAAACATGTTACAATTAAGTCTCCTAAACCGCTTAATCCATAGAAGGTTTCTCTTTCTCCTCCTAATTCTACTCCTAGTCTTGTTAATTCATTTAATCCTCTTGTAATTAAAGCGGCAAATGTGTTATCACCAAGTCCTATTCCAGCTGCTACTCCTGCACAAAACGCAATAATATTTTTTAAAGCTCCTCCTAATTCTACTCCTTTTATATCTTTTGAAGTATAAATTCTCATTTCATCGCACATAAAAGTATCTTGTATCATTGTTAATATTTCATCATCCTCAGAAGCTATTACTAAAACAGTAGGAATTGCAACAGATACCTCTTCTGCATGACTTGGACCTGACAAAGCTCCTACTCTTGCTGTTGGAAGTTCTTCTTTTATCACTTCATCTAAAGTTTTCAAGCTTTCTTTTTCAAATCCCTTTGAGCAAATTATAACTGGTTTATTTCCTACATATTGCTTGTATTGTTTAAATATTTCCCTTGTAAATTTAGATGGTGTTACATGCAAAATAAATTCAGTATCTTGTATTACCTCTTCCAATTCATTGGAACAAGTTATGTTTTCGTGTATTACTAATCCTGGTAAAAATTTGCATTTTCTTTCTTCATTTATTAATTTTTTCTCTTCTTCACTGAAAGACCAAATTTTAATTTCATTTCCACATTTTGCTAAGTGTGTCGCTAATGCTACACCCCAACTTCCACTTCCAACAATCGCTATTTTACTCATTTTATTTATCTCCTTTGTTTTTAATATATCTTTATTTTTTTAAGTTTATTTTATTTTCTGTTCCATTTAACAATCTTTTTATATTACTTCTATGATTATATAATACAATCACTGCTAAAATGACACTATAGATTAAATAAGTGCTTCCTTTTTTACCATCTGTTAATACCATATAATTGTCATTAATAAATAATGTTAAAACAGGAAATAATACAGCAGCTGCACAAGAGCCTACTGATACCATTCTTGTCAATACCATAAGCACTAAAGCAAATATCAAACAAATTAAACCGATTTCCCAATTGCTTATTAATATAATTCCTAAAGATGTCGCCACTCCTTTTCCGCCTTTAAATCCAAAGAATATAGGAAAAGTATGACCTAATACAGCAGCAATTCCAGCGATTTGAAGTAATAATTCTTTGTTCGCTCCCTCCACCATATTACCAATCATCATGGAAATCACAATAGCTACTATCCCTTTTAAAATATCACATATCAACGTTATAGCAGCAGCTTTTTTCCCTACTGAACGTAGCATATTGGTAGTTCCTGCATTTCCACTTCCTTTTTCTCTTACATCAAATCCTGCCATTTTCTTACTAATAATAACAGAAAAATTCACACTTCCTATACAATAGGCAATAATTGCCATAATAATACATTCTACCATTTTTTCCTCCTTAATGAGTTGCCAACGGTTCCGGGTTTAAATGGCAACTTACTATTCGTTTTT
>CANEFU010000014.1 GCA_947426875.1 uncultured Clostridium sp. | reverse complement strand
AATAAAAAAGATGGAGAAGACGATATTGATACAGCACCAGTTATGCTATCAGTTAGCACAGGACAAATTAGAATTTACTTTACCTTAGGATTTGTTATATTAATAACAATAGCAAGTGGAGTCGTTTTAATTAAGAAATACGTATTATAATTAAAATTGCCAAAAGGGACAGTCCTTTTCGGCAATTTTTGCATTTCTAAATTGAGTTTATAACTTTTTTATTTACTCATTTAAATAAAAATTTAAAACGATAAAAACTTGTTGACATTAAATGTAGGATTGTGTATGATAGAATTAATAAAATTAGAGGAGTTCAAAAGATGAAGAAAATATTGAAACAATCTAAAGGTATTACGCTAATAGCTTTAGTTATCACAATCATTATTTTACTAATACTAGCAGGAACAGCTATTTCCATGTTAACAGGACAAAGTGGAATTTTATCAAAAGGAGAAAAAGCAAAGGAAAGAAACAAAAAAGCTGAATACGAAGAAGAAATTTATTATATAATAACAGAAGAACGAGCAGAAAGAATAGAAAAGCCAAAAGAAGAATACTTTATCATAAGTATAAAATCAAAAATAGATGAAAAAGATTGAGTTTTGGCTACATTCATGTATGATAAAGATGGCAAAGAACAAACAGGAGAGAATATATATTTAAATAACCAATTAAAAGTAGAAACAAAAGATGGATATGAAATTTACGTAGATGTAGACAATGAAAACAACCTAGCTAAAATAAGAGAAGATAGTTTTCAAAAAATAGGAGAAAATTGTACAATAATATATGATGCTAATGGAGGAGAGGGCGTAATGCCTGCAACAACAATAAAGAGAAATACAACAGTAAATTTACCACGAAATGCATTTACAAAAGCAGAATATGATTTTATAGGATGGAAAGATGAAAACGGGATAGATTACAAAGATGAAGATGAAATAAACATAGATAAAAACATAACATTATATGCACAATGGCAAATGAGGATATATACAATAGATTATAATCTAAACGGGGTAACGAGTGGAACAATAGAAAGCCATACCAATTGCAAAAAAGGTGATAGTATAACATTAAGAGAAAATCCATATAGTAGAAATGGATTTACATTTCGTGGTTGGAGCAAAATGAAAAGTACAAACAATGAAAGTGATATCATTCCAGTAGGAACAACCATACAAGTAGAAGAAAATGTAACTTATTATGCTATATGGGAATTAACGGAAGGATTTGGACAAACATTAAAACATAAGGAATATGATTTTATCGTTTATGGGACGGATGAAAATGGCAAATATTTAGCAAAACCAACAGGAACATGTGGGACATACTCAAGTTTTGGCGGAAGTGAAGTGGAAGAGTATGTAAGTGCTACCTTTGGAATAGAAGAAAAGGTAACAGCTACATTATTTCGATTTACAAATGCTGACATTGATATTATAAAGTCATATGGAATAACTAATGCGTATTCTATTTGGATGATATATAATAATAGGGCATCTCGTATCACTGGTGATATGAAAGGCATAATGTCTTCAAGTAGGCCAGAAAAAGCTTATATCATACCTAAATTAGTAATAGAACCAAGTGCAATAACAATACCATTAAATTCATCTTATTTAATAATAGAGTAACTAAAATGAGACAGTTGGGGACACCTCTTGACTGTCTCATTTTTTTAGAAAATACCCATTGCCAAAAAAGATAAAATATAGTAGAATAATATTGAAAACACAAAAAATGAGGTAAACGAAATGAAACAAGAAATACTAGAATTATCCAAACAAGTAGAACAAGAAATAAAACCTATGCTAGAAAAAATAGACAGCATCTGTCAAAAAAACAGTCAAAAAGTACTAGAAGCATTTCAAGAATGTAGACTACAAGAGGCACACTTAAATTCTTCAACCGGTTATGGAATTGATGAGTCAGGAAGGAATAAAATTGAAGAGATATACAGTTATATCTTTAAAGCAGAAGACAGCCTAGTAAGAGCCCAAATGATATCAGGGACGCAAGCATTAGCTATCACCTTATCAGCCTTATTAAGACCAGGAGACACGATGCTTAGTATAACAGGAGAACCATATGATACACTCCAAACCGTAATTGGAATAGGAAAAGAAGAAAGCAAAAGCTCACTAAAAAGTTTTGGTATTCATTATGAACAAATTGATTTAGTAGAAAATGAATTTGCTCTTTCTAGCATTCAAGAAAGATTAAAAAAGAAAGATGTTAAACTAGTTGAAATACAAAGGTCAAGAGGCTATTCTACCAGAAAGAGTTTAACGATAGAAAAAATCGAAGAGGCCATACAAGCCATTAGAGAAGTCAATCAAGAAGTTATTATTATGGTAGATAATTGCTATGGAGAATTTGTGCAAGACAGAGAGCCAATAGAAGTAGGAGCAGATATTGCAGTAGGTTCTTTGATGAAAAATCTAGGAGCAGGAATTGCTACTTCAGGTGCTTACATTGTAGGAAAAAAAGAATTGATTGAATTATGTGCCGAAAGGTTGACATCACCAGGAATTGGAAAAGAAATCGGTCCATCATTAAATCAAAACAGTTTTTTCATAAAAGGATTATTCTTTGCACCTAGTGTAGTAGCAAGTAGTTTAAAAACAGCGATATTTGCGAGCAGAATGTTAGAAGTATTAGGATATGAAGTAGAGCCTAAATTTGATGAAACAAGAGCTGATATCGTGCAAACGATACATTTAGGAGCAGAAGATAGATTAGTAAAATTCTGTCAAGGAATACAGATGGGCTCACCAATTGATTCAGATGTTATACCATTTCCAGGAGATATGGGCGGTTATGAAGATAAAGTAATCATGGCAGCAGGAACTTTTACACAAGGTTCTACAATAGAGCTTAGTTGCGATGGACCAATTCGACCACCATATATTGCTTATATGCAAGGAGGACTTACCTATGAGTATGGAAAATTGGGTATATTAAAAGCAATTGAGCATATGCAAAAGTAAAAGAAAGAGAAGGGAGAAAATAAAATGTTAGTAGTAAGTATTTTATTAGTTTTGATAGTATTCATAATAGCTATCTTGATATTAGGAGGACAAGCACAAAGAAGAGAAAATAGGAGAATAGAAAAAGAGAAAAGACAAAGTATAAAAATGGCAAAACAAGAAATGAAGAATAGACAAAAAATAGCCAAAAAGGAAAATCAAGAATATGTTGATATTTTAAAAGAAACAGAAGAGTATGAGGAAGAGGATGACATAGAAGAAGAGCAAGAAGAGGACTACGAAGAATATGAAGAAGAGAACGAAGTGGAAGAAGAGGAAATAATAGAAGCAGATATTAAAGAAGAGAAAGAAGACGAAGTAGAAGAGGAAATAGGGGAAGAAACGGAATCAGATGATATTCAATTCTTATTTGACGACGAGGAAGAAGAACCAGAAGAAGAAATAGAAGAGAAACCAGAGCCAATTATAGAAGAAGAAACATCTTCTGAAGAGGAGCCAGATGTAGAGTTTTTCTTTGAGGAAGAAAATCCAAATGATAAATTAGACCAATATATCAAAGAAGCCCAAGCTAATTATATAGGATATATAAATTGATAAGATTAAGGAGAAGAAGATGAAGAAGAACCAATCGCAGAAACAATAGAAGAACCAAAAGAGGAGGAACCGAAAAAGAAGACGACACAAAAGAAAACAGCAGGAACGAAAACAACTAAGAAATCAACAGGAACCAAAACAACCAAAAAAGCAACAGGAAGTAAGACAACAACGAAAAAAGGAACTACCAAGAAAACAACTACCAAAAAGAAGGAAGAAAAATAAATGAAAGTAATCGTAATTGGAGGAGGTCCAAGTCGGAATGATGGCAGCAATTGTTGCCAAACAGAATGGGCATCAAGTGATTTTATTAGAAAAAATGAAATCCTTAGGTAGAAAATTATTAATAACAGGGAAAGGAAGATGTAATATTACATCTTCTTTAGATATGGAAGAATTTATTAAAAATACACCAGGGAATGGAAAATTCTTATACAGTTGCTATCAAAATTATACCAATCAAGACATTCTCCAATTTTTGAAAGAGCAAGGATTAGAGGTAAAAGAAGAAAGAGGAAATAGAATATTTCCGATAACGGACAAATCGCAAGATGTTTTAAAATGTTTTACGAAAAGGTTAAAAGAATTAGAGATTGAAATAAGATATAATACACAAGTAGTACAAATTTTGACAGAACAAGAAAAAGAGATAACAAAAGTCGTAGGTGTAAAAACCAATCAAGAAACCATAAAAGCGGACAAAATTATTTTAGCTACAGGAGGAAAAAGTTATCCATTAACAGGCTCAACAGGAGATGGATACGAATTAACGAAACAATTAGGACATACGATTACAACCATAAAACCTTCTTTAGTACCATTAGAAAGTTACGAAAAGGAAACTTGTAGGCAATTACAAGGGTTAAGCTTAAGAAATGTAGAAATTAAATTAATAGAAAAAGGAATCAAAAAGGAAATATACAAAGACTTTGGAGAGATGTTATTTACTCATTTTGGCGTTTCAGGACCAACTATTTTAAGCGCATCTGCCCATTTGGTTAGATATAAAAAAATAGACGAGAAATTAAAAAATAGACTGATTGATTTGACAATTGATTTAAAGCCAGCTTTATCAGAAGAAAAATTAGAGGAAAGAATTTTGAGAGATTTCCAAGATTTTAAAAATAAACAATTCAAAAATAGTTTAGATAAATTGCTACCACAAAAGTTAATTCCTATTATGGTAGAAAAAAGTGAGATTGATGCCAATAAACCAGTTCACCAGATAAGCAAAGAAGAAAGAAAACAATTAGTAAAAATAATGAAAAAACTGACAATACCCATAAAAGCTTTTAGACCAATTGAAGAGGCGATTATAACTAGTGGAGGAATCTCATGCAAAGAAATCAATCCTAAAACGATGCAATCCAAAAAAATAGAAGGATTATACTTGGCAGGAGAAATTATTGATGTAGATGCTTATACAGGAGGATTCAATTTACAAATAGCGTATTCAACAGGCTATACAGCAGGATTATTAGAAGAATAAAAGGAGTAACAATGGATTTTATAACAATTCAAGAAAATGTACAAACAGAAATAATTGAGAAAAAATCAAAGTTTATAGCCAATCTTTTTCCAATAGAAAGTATCGATGAGGCAGAAACAATAATAAAAGAGATTAGGAAAAAATATTATGATGCAAGACATAATTGCATAGCTTATAGACTGATAGAAAATAATCAAATCATAGAAAAATCAAGTGATGATGGAGAACCTTCTGGAACAGCAGGTTCTCCTATGTTAGCCATTCTTCAAAAAAATAATTTAGCGAATGTATTAATTGTTGTGACAAGATATTTTGGAGGTATTTTATTAGGAACGGGAGGTCTAGTTAGAGCTTATTCTGATAGTTTATTAAAAGCCATAGAAGAAAGTAAAAAGATACCAAAATGTATGGGAATAGAAATGATGATTACATTAGAATATAAGGATTTTGCACATTTTAAGTTTTATTGTAAAAGTAACAATATTTTTATAACAAATGTAGAATATGGGGAATATATCCTATGTAAAATAGAATTAGAAACCGTTCAAAAAGAAAAGTTATTGAAAGATTTTGAAACAAAAAGTATCATTTTAAAAGATAGTAAAGAAATAACTAAAAAATTTATCACGAAATGTATATGAAAAAGGTGCTTTTATAAAGTTTCTGGAAAATATTTCCAAAAACTATTGCTTTTCCTCGAATAAACCATTATAATAAGGACTGTAAAAAAATTACAGTTACCAAATTTAGGAGGGGAAAGATGAAAGAAAAACTTAGTATTTTAGTTGCTGATGATAATCAAGAATTCAGCCATACATTATCTTCTTATATTAATGGACAAGAAGATATGGAAGTAATTGCTGTTGCGAAAGATGGTAATGAAGCTGTTGAAATGATATCAAACACAGTGCCAGATGTTGTACTATTAGATGTAATTATGCCACATTTAGATGGATTAGGAGTATTAGAAAAAGTAAATAATATAGCAAAAATAGATAAAAAACCAATTTGCATTATGCTATCAGCAGTAGGACAAGACAAGATAACACAAAAAGCTATTGGAGCAGGTGCAGATTATTACATAGTAAAACCATTTGATATTGAAGTATTGATTAAGAGAATCAGAGAAATCAAGTACTTTAAACCAAATCAGGCAGGAAATAATTTTATAACAAGAGAGCCAAGACAAAAATACATTGAATTGCCAGAAAAAGAAGGAAAGAAGGAGGAAAACTTAGAAGCATTAGTTACGAATATAATTCATGAAGTAGGCGTACCAGCTCATATTAAAGGATATCAATATTTAAGAGAAGCTATTATGATGGTAGTTAATGATATTGATGTTATCAATCAAATTACAAAAAGTTTATATCCTAAAATTGCCTTTAAATACAATACAACGCCAAGTAGAGTAGAACGTGCCATTCGTCATGCTATCGAAGTAGCATGGGGAAGAGGACAACAAGAGGCAGTTGAGAATATTTTTGGTTATACCATTTCAGCAGCAAAAGGTAAGCCAACGAATTCAGAATTTATTGCCATGATTGCAGATAAGCTAAGACTTGAACTTAAGAGTGCATAATGAGTTAATGAAAATAAAATAAGACAGTAAACTTCCAAGATTTATTGATTAAGCATTTTGAAATGTTAATCAGTGAAAATTGGAAGTTTAGTTTATAATATGTGAATACTGGATAAAAAACACAAAAAAATGTTCACAACTACTAGACAAATAAGGAATAAATAAAAAACACATCTGTGATTTGACCGTTATAGATGTGTTTTTTCTATTAACGTGGAAAACCATGTTTGTGGTTTCTCCATTTCCTATACTTATTATACACACATTTATTGGGATTGTCAAATGAAATCTTTACACTAACGGTTGAATAGGAGAGATTTTGTGAAAAAAGTATAATGAAATTTATGATTTTATTTGAGATTTCACGAAAAATCTCTTAAATTTATATTAATACATCTTTTAGAGTAAAACCTAAAAGATGTAAAATTTTACTTTGTTCGCTTGATTTCTACAAACAAATATTATATATAGTAAATATAGGAAATGAGAATAAGCAGATGTGGTTTGCCTCCAATAAGGAGGTGATGTGTATGATAGAAACAGAATATTTAATAACAGTTATATACATATTATTTTATGCACTTATAGGAATTACTATCATCGCAATTGCCGTAATTATAGCATTAGCAATAATTTTAAGCAAAAGCGAATAAGCAAAAAAAAACAGACACATCTGTAACTTTCCCCAGTTAGATGTGTCAAAACTCTAATTAGGCGAACCACGTTTGTGGTTTCTCCATTTCCTATACTTATTATACACAGATTATTGTAAAAAGTCAAATGATTTAAAAATAGGATTTTTAACATAGTAATAATTTATAGTTATAAAAAACTTATAGGAGAATATACTAATATAGGTGACAAAATTGATAAATAAAGATAAAATAAAATATTATACATATTGTCGTATAGGTAATAAGAAGGAAACAAAGAAGTTGCAAAAAAAGGAGCCAATAGATGAAAGAGAAAATAATAGAAAAATATGTAGAAGAGATACTGTATAATAGACTTAAAACATTTAAAATAGAAGAAAAATATATTCAAAAAATGAAAGAGAATATACAAAGTCAGATATATTCTCTTATTTATCATTGGAACGAAGAAGAATTTAGAAAAGCGATATTAGTAACAGGGATGGAAGAAGGCTTTTTTTATGAGCCAGAGGCAGATATCGATATAAAAAATTTTGTAGTAATAGCCATTAGAAATAGTTATTTAGAAGATATTTTCAGTGATGAATGTCAATCCATGGGATTAGACAAGCCAATGGAAGAAAACTTAGTTAAAGTAATTACGAGAGAAGCAATTGAATATTTTAAAGATGTAAATTTTATAGAAATAGCAGAAAATCTAAGTAAACAAAAAATAGAAGATATATATGGAGATATCATACAACAGTTTCCGCTAGCTTGGGAAGCTCTAATCCAGCTAGGAAAATGTAATAGTAAAAAAGTTATTTATAAAACCAAAGAAATAAAAGAAAAGATAATGACTAAAAAATTAGATAAGATGTATGAGAATATGAAAATAGTAGATGTGAAGAAAAACTTAGAAGAAACACAATCAGGTATCCATAAAGAACTTTCACAAGAATTGATTTCTCTGTTAAGAGATTTAAGTAAAGAAGAAGGAAATATTTTTTATGCAGATTGCTTTAAAATGATAACAAGAAATTTTGAAAAACTACTTTTTATCATGGAAATATTACTAGAAAATAAAAATGGTATCTTAACAAGTAATTATTTAATAACAGATTCTTATATAGGAAAACGTGCTAATATATTGAGAGCAGCACATACCAATAGAGAAGCGAATGAAAAAATAAAAGGAGCAGACTTTTTAAGTGGATTATCAAAAACACACAGAAATATCTTAGAAGGTTATATAAATATAATAAAATGATTTATAGGTAATAGAGTAGAGTTCGTCATCTACTCTATTTTTATAGAATAGGACAAAAAATATGAATCGTGCCTCTTTTATTCTTATAAAAAATAATAAGATTTGTATAACCTAAAAAAAACTGGAAAAACTTAGAATAAGGAGGTATAGATATGGAAAGTAGTAAAATGAAGAACATGGTAGTGCTAAAAAACTTGCCATCCAATTTAGTAGAAGAAGCAATTGTTATCTTAAAATCCAGTAAAAAGGTAAAAAAGTTAGAAAAAATAGATAAAAAAAATAAGCTTGAGAAAACAGAAACCATAAAAAAGGAAAAAGATTATATTTTAAAGGAAGCAGAAATGTTAGTATCTAGCTATATTTCAAAACTTGAAAATAATCGTAACCAAATCCAATGTAAAACCATAAAAAATACAAAGAAATATATTAGATTAAAAAGATATGCGTATATATCAAGTTTAATTATTTTCATACAAGCGTTATTACTGATTACAAAATAAGGTATAAAACATCTTTCCTTATCATATGTTTAAATAGGATAAACAAAGGAAGAGGTGTTTTTTTTGGAAAGAGTAATGAGCGTAGAAGAAAAAATAAGACGAGCTGAAGAAATTTACGAAAGGAGAAGGCAAGGAGAAACAAGACCAATTGCAAAAGTAGCAGTAAATAATAAAAAAGATATTAAATTATTGAAAAAAATGATGATACAAATCCTTATTTGCGTTTCGATTTATTGGATGATTTATACCATACAAAACAATGAATATGTTTTTTCAAATGATTTTATTAATAAAGCAAATGAAATACTTTCTTATGATACAAACTTTATAGAATTATATGAAATGGTAAAAAATCAAGTTATGAGTTTTGTAAAACAGGAATCAGGAGAAACGCAAAAAGAAAACCAAGAGGAAAATAAAGAAGGGATGAAAGAAGAAACCAATGAAGAGGCAATTGGAGGAGCAGAAGTAGAAATAGCAGAAGAACCGAAGATAGAAAATTTATCACAAGAAGAAAAGGATGTAAGAAATACGAAAAATACGACAAGTTTTATCAAACCAATAGAAGGAATCATTAGTTCACCGTATGGAAGAAGAGATAGTGCAACAGGTAATGTTCCCAAGAATCATACTGGAACTGATATAGCGGCTAGTTTAGGTACTAAAATAAAATCAGCGACAGAAGGAGAAGTCGTGTTAGCTTCCGAAGAAGGAGATTATCGGAAAACATCTAAAAATTCAAATAGGAGAAGTCAGTATTATTTATGCACATTGTAATAGTTTATATGTAAAACAAGGAGACAAAGTAATACAAGGACAAGAAATTGCAGAAGTTGGCTCAACAGGAAATTCAACTGGTCCACATTTACATTTCGAAATTAGAATTTCAGAACGAACTGTAAATCCACAAAGTATTTTAGAGTTATAAAGGAGGCAATGTATGCGATTTAGAATTGATTTAAAAATATTCCTTTTTATTCTATTGTTTTATGTTACGAAGCAAATAGAAATTTATGCCATGATAATGTTTTTTGCTATTTTACACGAATTTGGGCATTTGCTAGCAGGGTTATTATTAGGAATGAAACCAGAAAAAATAGAAATTATGCCATATGGGATATCAATAGCATTTAAAGTAGCACCAAAAGATTATAACCAAAAAATAAAAAAAGGAAATCAGCTAGAATTGAAAAAAATAATAGTGGCATTAGCAGGACCAATAACGAACTTGGCAATCATTTTTTTGATTTTACAAATGAATATAAATGTTTTTGGAGCATTAATGATTTTATATTCTAATTTACTACTTATGGTATTTAATTTATTGCCAATTTATCCTTTGGATGGGGGAAGAATTATAAAAGGAATTTTACATATCTGTTTTGGAAGAATGAAAGCAGAAAAATATTGTAATCGATTATCATTTATTGTATTAATACTAGTTACTTTTATTTCAAGCATTGTTATTTATGAAGCAGAAAATATTGCTATATTTATAATTGTTCTAGTGCTTTGGGGAATTTTTATAAAAGAAGATAGAATTTATGAAAAAAGAAATAAAATCTACAATTTACTAGAGAAAAGTATTGAAATTAAATGAAATAAATAGTAAACTAATACTAGAGATAAAAGATTGGAGAAGGTGCAAATGATAAAAGAGCAAATGAAAACCAAAAAAGGAATTTCTTTAATTTCATTGACAATAACAGTAGCAGTATTATTGATACTTACGAATGTTATCATATATAATGTAAAAGA
The DNA here is from genome assembly GCA_947426875.1 of uncultured Clostridium sp. GTDB lineage: Bacteria > Bacillota > Clostridia > TANB77 > CAG-508 > CAG-269. Next base: position 1,386 of record CANEFU010000014.1, on the reverse strand, counting down.
TAATTTAAAAATAGGGAAGCTAAAAGAAATGCAAAATGATATAACAAATTTGAGAGATAAGGTTGCTTCTTATTATGCACAAAATGGGAAAATTCCTGCTAGTATTGAATATACTGATATTACTGCCATAAAAGAAGCAGGAGTTATTAGTGATACTATTGACACAGGAAAGTTTTTGGTAATTGATTTGTCTGCTATTGAAAATTTAACCTTAAACTATGGAGAAGATTTTGAAAAAGTAAAAACAGATTCAGGAAATGTTAATAACTATAAAGATTTATATATCATCAATGAAACGAGCCATAATATATTCTATGTAAAAGGAATAACAATTGATGATGAAACTTTTTACACCGATTATAATGCTAACGACATTGGTGAAAAAACAGTTGAATTAAGATATGTTGATAATGTAAAAATTCCAGAAGGATTTTATTATGTAGGTGGTAGCAAGGATACGGGTCTTGTTATTTCAGATGAGCAAGGAGATGATTTAGAAAATTCAAAACAGGGAAATCAGTTTGTTTGGATACCAGTAGAGAACATAAATGATTTTCATCTTATAAATGGATATTATAATCAAGGGAATCAATATTCTGCCGATTATTTTAATGCTAACATAGAGCCATATAAGCAAGGATATGAAACAGAAGTGTTAGAATATTACAACATGTATAATAGTGTAAAAGAAAACAAAGGATTTTATATTGGTAGATATGAAGCAGGAAAAGAAGAGGGACGAGAAGTAGTTGTAAAAAAAGATAGAGAAGTGTACAACAATATAAAGTGGGGAAATAGCATAACAGAAGCTACAGGTGGAGCAGTTGAATTATCTAAAAAGTTTGCAGAAACAGTCAATACAAAGAATGAAGGAAAATCAGGAATAGTAAGTACTTTATGTTATGATGTACAGTGGGATGCAACTATGCAATTTTTGGATAATAATTATGTTAGTGGAAGATGTAATGAAAATTCTTATGTAAGAAATAGTAAGGATAGAGGATATTATAATGCATCTTCTCCAACGAAGACAGGTTCTAATGAAATATATTCGGAAAAAAATATTTACGATATGGCAGGAAATGTATGGGAATGGACAATGGGATTTTATAATGATACTAGAATTGTTAGAGGAGGAAGTTTTGGAAGTAATAATGATGGATGGACTACTCCGGCTTCTAGCATTAGTCAAGTTGCTGTTACGAATGGATATAATCATGTAGGATTTCGTATTGCTTTATATTTAGCGGAAGAAGAAAAGTGGTCACCTGTTTATGATAAAAAAGGAATTTATAAAGATAAAAATGGTGATACAGCTTATATTCCACAAGGATTTTATGTATCAGAGAAATCAGGAGAAAATACGATTGATGAAGGTTTAGGAGT
>CANEFU010000013.1 GCA_947426875.1 uncultured Clostridium sp. | reverse complement strand
ATATAAATATGGCATGGTCCATATCGCAATTGTATTCGTTTCTTGGCTATAGTTAAAGCTTATATTAAAAGCTTTTTCAAGTCCTTCTGTTGAAACATATAATACGCCACCAATCGCTTTTACTGGTTTTTTCATATATACATATTCATAGTCAGCATCTTTTTCTGTTAAATCTAATTTATAAATTTTATTTTGTCCCAATTCAAAGTTAGCAATTTCATTTTCGCTTTGTATATAACATTTACTTTGTTGTTCTGATTTTTCACTGTATTCTCCATTATAACTTTCATAACCAAAATAACTTGCAATTTCTTTAATTGGTGCATAGATTGTTCCATCGTTTTCAAATACTAATAAACTTTTTAGTTTTTCATTGGCTTGTCCATCTATGGTTAATTTCATAGTTGTACTTTGAATATATACTAAATAAGCAATAATGGAAATGATAATAAGAACAATAAAAATAATAGCAACTAATATAATTCTAGTTGTTTTCTTTTTTTTCTTTTCTTCTTTATTTTGAAAGCTTTCTTCAATTAAATTCATGGTTTATACCTCCACCTTATTTTATATAGCCATATTTTCGATAAAATTCGTCACGAAAATTCGCCAAATTATCATTTTCTATTTCTATTTTAACTCTTTCCATTAAATTAGTCAAGAACCTTAGGTTATGAATTGATAATAATCTATCTCCTAAAATTTCATTGGTTTTTACTAGGTGTCTGATATAGGCTCTTGTGTAATTTTTACAAGTGTAACAATCGCATTCTGGGTCTAATGGTCCCCAATCCCTTTCATAGGTTGCATTCCTAACCACTACTTTTCCATGTGATGTCATAGCTGTTCCATTTCTTGCAATTCTAGTAGGTAATACGCAATCACACATATCGATTCCAGCCATGGCAGATTCTATTAAATAATCTGGTGTTCCTACTCCCATTAAATATCTTGGCTTGTCCTTTGGCATCATTGGTGCTGTATATTGTAAAATATCTAAAAACTCTTCTTTTGTTTCTCCCACACTAATGCCACCTATTGCATATCCTGGCAAGTCTAAAGCAATTAAATCTTGTAGACTTTTTTCTCTTAAATCTTTATAAAATCCTCCTTGTATAATCCCAAATAAGGCTTGTTTTTCCACTGTAGTATGTGCTTCTTTACACCTTTTAGCCCATCTTGTTGTTCTTTCCATAGATTGTTTTGTGTATTCATAACTAGCTCCATGCTCTACGCATTCATCAAAAGCCATTATAATATCGCTACCCAAATCTTCTTCTATTTGCATAACAGATTCTGGTGAAAAGAAATGTTTGCTACCATCTAAATGAGATTTAAATTCTACCCCTTCTTCTGAAATGGTTCGTAAAGCTCCCAAACTAAATACTTGAAATCCTCCACTGTCAGTCAAAATAGGTCTATCCCAATTCATAAATTGGTGTAAACCTCCTGCCTCTTTTACAATTTTACTACCAGGTCTTAAATATAAATGATACGTATTGGATAATATAATTTCCGCTTTTACTTCTTCTTTTAACTCCTCTGGTGTCATAGATTTTACAGTAGCTTGTGTTCCCACTGGCATAAATACAGGTGTCTGAATATCTCCATGTGGTGTATGAATCACGCCTCTTCTTGCTCCTGTTTGCTTACATTCATGTAATAACTCATATGTTACTGCTGGTTTCATTCTATTTTTCTCCTTTTTATTGAATTAACATAGCATCTCCAAAACTAAAAAATCTATATTTTTGTTTTACTGCTTCCTCATATGCTTTCAAGATATATTCTCTTCCTGCTAAAGCCGATACTAGCATTAATAATGTTGATTGTGGTAAATGAAAATTCGTAATTAAACCATCCAATATTTTAAACTGGTAACCTGGATAAATAAATATTTGTGTATCTCCTTCTGTCGCTTGAATGGTTCCCTTTTCATCTGCTACCGTTTCTAGCACTCTACAAGATGTTGTTCCGAACAGCAATGACTCTTTTTCCCTTTTTCTTTGCTAGATTTATTTTATCAGCATCTTCTTGTTTGATATAAAAGTGCTCTGAATGCATTTCATGTGCTTCTACTGTTTCTTCCTTTACTGGTCTAAAAGTACCAATTCCTACATGTAAAGTCACATTAGCAACCATTACTCCTTTTTCTTGCAATTGTTGTAACAATTCTTCTGTAAAATGCAAACCTGCTGTTGGTGCAGCTGCTGAACCATTGTATTTAGCATAAACCGTTTGGTATCTATCTTTTTGTTTTAATTCTTCATGAATATAAGGTGGTAATGGCATAAGACCAATCTGGTCTAAAATTTCATTGAAAATCCCTTGGTAAGAAAATTTAACCTTTCTTGTTCCTCCTGGCATAACTTCTAATATCTCTGCTTTTAACAAACCCTCACCAAAGTTCACTTTTGTCCCAATATGAAGTTTATTTCCTGGTCTAACAATGCATTCCCAAATATCGCCTTCGATATTGTTTAATAACAAAAATTCAACATTAGCCCCTGTTTCTTTTTTTCCATACAATCTTGCTGGTATTACTTTGGTATTGTTTCTTACCAAAACATCTCCTGGTTCTAAATAATCAATTATATTTTTAAATGTTTTGTGCTCTATGGTTTGTTTTTCTTTATTTAATACCATTAATCTTGATTCATCTCTTTTTTCAATTGGTGTTTGAGCAATTAATTCTTCTGGTAGCTCATAATTAAAATCTGATACTTTCACTTTCTTTCCCATCTTTCTTTTATTGATATCTTTGTATACTTTTCCATAAATTTTCCCAAATTGCTTTTATTTCTTCTATGATATTTTCTGGCTCTTTGAATGCCTCCTCCATTTTATAAGAATATTGAAAATTACTACTTTTGGCTGGTTTTAAGGTGTATATTTCTTCTGGTAATCCTATTTTTTTCTCTGCGGTAGTAATATTTTGATTCATATAATCTGTATACCATTTCTTTTGTCCTGTTAATGGTTCATTTTGATAACCATATTTTTCATAGTCATGTAATTCTGGTCTTTCATATCCATATTCTTCGGCATTTCTTTCTAGTGAATGTAAAAATTCATGCAAAAATACTTCTTCTGGAAAGGTATTAATTCTGGCATTATATTTGTATATATAACTTCTTGAATCATTTGGTAATCGTATATTGGAAAAACCAATTCCATAATAATCCATAGAACCTAATCCTATCCAATCATTTACTTCTATATCATTTTGATGCTTTTCATCTCCGAAGTCTTACAATGGCAAATATATGGTCATAATCATGAGCAGATATGGTATCTTTTATTTGACTTTCTATATCCTCTGCTGCTACATAATACCCAAATTCATCATCATAGGATAATTGCGATAATGGTGTATCGATTTGATAAATATCACAATCTGCTGTCATTTTTCCATTCGATAAATTTTTACAAGAGTTCTCAAATAAATTTAAGGTATTGGTAATATCTCTCCTATCACTTTGTGTTACAGATAGTTGGATTGGTTTTCCATTAATCGTGACATTGGTCGTTTTAAAAATAAAACAAGCAAATTTCCAATTGCTATTTTGCTCTGGAATTCCTTCTTCTAAGGTAAAATCCGAAAACCAAGCCTCTCCCTTTACTTCACCTAAATAACCCCCTAGTCTAAATCCAATGTTAACTTCTTCTCTATCTTTGCTATTGAAAATCAATTCTATTTTCTGCCAATCTTCTGTTCCAGATATAGCAACTGACCTTTCTGTGGTACCTTCTATAGCAATTTGTGCCCCTACTCCTGACATTTCTTCTTTTGCTTGCACATGATTTGTTTTCACCATACAAGTCACTTTATATGGTTGGTTTTTCTTCACTTGTATCGTTCTATAAAACATGGCATCATTATATTCTGGTGATTCAATTTTATAACTCTTCTTTTCCTTATATTTTACAATTTTATCTCTGGTAAAGTGAGAGGTATAAATATTCGTTTCACTTCTTACAAAATTACTAAAGTCATTCGTTTGATAATATTGATAGGCAAAATATAAAATGACAAGTAAAATGGCTAATAACACATAATAGCTAATTTTATGCTTTTTTCTATTTTGTTCCATCTTTTCCCTCCTTCCCTATTATATATGATTTATCACTAAATATCAACCATGATTTTGGGGACGGAGGAAAAAATCATGATGCTTTAAAAAAGAGGCGTTTATGCGCCTCTTCTCCTAGTTCTATTCTTCTTTATTTGCCTTTTCATCATTAAAATCTAACGTACTTAGGTTAATTCTATCTTGCTCGTCGATATTAATTACTTTTACGGTCACTTTATCTCCTACATGAAGTACGTCTTCTATATTCTTAATTCTTTCTTTTGATATTTTAGAAATGTGTAGTAATCCTTCTTTTCCTCCACAACCTAAATCAACAAAAGCTCCAAAGTTCATTAAACGTACTACTTCTCCGTAATAAATGCCACCTACTTCTACTTCTCTTACAATGTCTTCTACCATTTCTAAAGCTTGCATTGCTTTTTCATTGTCTGTTGAGTAGATAAATACTTGTCCATCTTCTTCAATATCGATTTTTACACCAGTTTCCTCAATAATTTTATTAATCATTTTTCCACCTGGTCCGATGACATCTTTTATTTTTTCTACTTTAATTTGTGTTCCTACAATTCTTGGTGCATATGGAGAAACATCTGCTCTTGGCTCACTTATTACAGGTGCCATTACATCATCTAAGATATGTTGTCTTGCTTTTCTGGTTCTTTCAAATGCTTCTTTAATAATTTCGTAAGTTAATCCGTCACATTTAATATCCACTTGAATCGCTGTAATACCTTTTTCTGTTCCACCAACTTTGAAATCCATATCACCGAAAAAGTCTTCTAGTCCTTGAATATCTACTAACATTACATAGTCTTTATCATCCTTTGGATTAGTTACTAATCCTGTTGAAATTCCGGCAACTGGTCTTTTAATTGGTACACCTGCATCCATTAAAGATAAGGTACTTCCACAAATACTTGCTTGTGATGTAGAACCATTAGATGATAATACTTCTGATACTACTCTAATAGCATATGGAAATTCTTCTTTGGATGGCAATACTGGTACTAATGCTTTTTCTGCCAAAGCTCCATGTCCTATTTCTCTTCTTCCTGGTCCTCTGCTTGGTCTTGCTTCTCCTACAGAATAACTTGGGAAGTTATAATGATGCATATATCTTTTTGATTCTTCTGTATCGATTCCATCTAATACTTGCTCTTCACTTATCATTCCTAAGGTTGCAATAGACATAACTTGTGTTTGTCCTCTAGTAAATAAAGCACTTCCATGTGTACGTGGTAATAATCCTACTTCACATGACAATGGTCTGATTTCATCCAAAGCTCTTCCATCTACTCTCTTATGTTCAAAATAAATCATTTCTCTTACACATTTTTTCTCTAATTTGTAGATAGCTTCTCCTATATCAGATTTGTGGTCTTCGTAAGCTTCTTCACCAAATTTTTCAATATATGCTTCTTCTATTTGATTCGTTAATGCATCGATATTTCTGTCTCTTGTTTCTTTGTCTTCCTCTTGCACTTTTTCTTTCATTTCTTCTTTAAAATTTGTTTCTACAAATTCATATACCTCATGGTCAACCTCAAAAGACTTATATTCAAATTTTGGTTTTCCAATTTCTTTTTGTATTTTGTTAATAAATTTACAAATTTTCTTAATTTCTTTATGTGCTTCTTTAATCGCTTTTAGCATTAAATCATCTGGTACTTCGTTTGCTCCTGCTTCAATCATTGTGATTTTCTTTTCTGTTGCTGCTACGGTTAAAGTTAAATCACTTTTTCCTCTTTCTTCTTCTGTTGGATTAATGATGATTTTTCCCTCTACTAATCCTACATTAACTGCTGCTGTTGGTCCATTAAATGGAATATCAGATATAGCTAATGCTGCTGCCGCTCCTATCATCGCTGCTACTTCTGGTGAATTGTCTTGTTCTACACAAAGTACGGTTCCAACCACTACTACATCATTTCTAAAATCCTTTGGAAATAAAGGTCTTAATGGTCTATCAATTGCTCTTGATGTTAAAATTGCTTTATCACTTGGTTTTCCTTCTCTTTTCAAAAAACCTCCTGGGATTTTTCCTACAGAATATAATTTTTCTTCAAAATCTACTGATAATGGGAAGAAATCAATTCCTTCTCTTGGCTCTTTAGAAGCTGTTACATTTACTAATACACAAGTATCTCCATAGCGTACTAATACGCTTCCATTGGCTAAACCTGCCATTTTTCCTGTTTCAATTACTAACTTTCTGCCTGCTAATTCTGTTTCATATGTTTTAAACATAATATCCTTCCTTTCCTTTCAAGCAAGTTTAGATGGTAACCTCTATAATATATTCGAGCTTTTTACTCCTCCAACACATTATACAAGCTACTTACCTAAATCTTTGCTTGTTTTAATAATTAACAAAAAGCCCATGCCAAAATAAGCACTGGGCTTTGTTTTTGATTATTTTCTTAATCCTAATTGTTTTACTATTTCTCTATAACGATTGCTATCTTTTTTAGCTAAATAGTTTAATAGGTTTCTTCTTTTTCCTACCATTTTTAAAAGACCTCTTCTTGAGTGATTGTCTTTTTAATGGATTTTTAAATGCTCTGTTAGTTCATTAATTCTTTCTGTTAAAAGAGCTATTTGCACTTCTGGTGAACCAGTATCGTTTTCTTCTCTTTTATAAGTATTAATAACTTCTTGCTTTCTTTCCTTTGTCATTTTTTACACCTCCTATTTTTCTTTTTTCCCTAAACTGAGCTAAAAGTTAGGTGTAATCTTATAGCTAAGTAAAGGGTATGTCTTTTTTGACATACCCATTATACTATATTCTGGAATAAATTTCAAGTATTTTTCACTATTTTTTATATCCAATAATTTTCTAAATTAATTGCTGTTGTTTTGTATATGATACCATTTCTACCTGTATTACAATATAAGTAGAAACATTTATGGTCTTCATCATATTGAATACTTTCCAATTCTGGTGATATACCTAATGTATATCTTCCTAGATAAGCTCCATTAGATGCTCTATAAATATCAATTGCACTTTTTCTAGTTCCTTTATTATAATCTATTACTAGCACAAGTCCTCTATATGCTCCCACATCTTGTGTTGTATGGCATATCTTTTTGTTGAATTTTTTAGAGTCTTTCAAAGTACTATCATATCGATAAAACTTATTTCCTTTTCCCATGTAATATTGATTCGTATAAGGGTCATAAGTTATACTAGATAGCTGTGTTTTTAAATATCTTGTTGATTTTTTTAATGTTTTTGTATTTCCTATGTCAGCTGATGATATTACTGTATATTTATTCCTTACGCAGTTAGCTATATATATTTTTTGTGTATGTTTATTATAAGCCATTCCATTAGCGTGATTTAAATTTCCTGTTAATTTATTTTTTAATTTTTTGGTGTTCTTATCATATATCTGTAATACTGTTTTGGTGTCTGAATGATTAATAAGGGCACATACAAAGTATTTATCTGTTACACAAAATCCTTGTGCTATTGTACAAGAGCTATTAGTAGGGCTAACTGTTTTTATTCTTCTTAAATCAGAAACTCTTAATGTTTTGTTTATTTTTTTATTACTTACTTTTTTGTTTTCTCCTGTTCCTACATTGGTAATCTCACTTGTTTCTAATATTCTAAAAGATACCGTTCTAGTTGATTTTTCTGGAATTTCTCCCATATCTGCCGTTATGATTTTTAAGCTATATTTATCATCAATAGCTTTAAATTTATTCATATCTATCGTTAATGATGTAATACTTGCTTTTAGATTTTCGAAATTATAAATTTCTTTATTTTGGTTGTTTCTATCTTGTATTTTTACGTATTTTATACCACTCATATCTTTTACGTCAAAAGTCACTTTTTTATCGTTTGCTTCCCAATTTATAACTCTTGGACTATCGTCAATCTTGTAATAGGAAACTTGATTTCCATTAACTGTCTTGGTATTAACACAAACTTTAAAGGTTGAATATTGAACATTACCACTTCCGTCTTTAATTTTAATATAAAACCTTTTGGTTTGTCCTTTTAGTAACTTTTCGTGAGATAGCGTATAGATATGTTTTACTTCGTTTTTCGTATCCGCGTTAGAAAATTCTATTTTCTTCTGATTTTTCCCCGCTTCATCTACACTGTAAAGCTCTACTGAATTAATTTTATTATTATCTTTTAGTGTTATCTTTACATCTGCAAGTTTATCAGAATTTACTGTAAAACTTTTTCTTGGTGCATTGTTAAATGTCTGAAATCCCGCACTATTAGCATCTGCATAACTAAAAGAAATCATGCCGATAACCATCATAATACTTATTATTTGAATTGTTATTATTTTCCTTTTCATAGCTACCACTCCTCTTTCGTTCTCTCTTCTTAAATTATATCATAAATCGACATATATTTCAATTTTTTTGTATTTTTTCCATTTGCTGTAATGGCTGTTTTATTCTACACTTTTTAAACTCTCAATCATATCAATTTTCTTCAAAGCAAAGTACGTCACTATATTTACAATAAAAGTAAATCCAATTGTTATGCATGCCCCATATACATAACTGATAGGTTGTATTATTTTTTCAAATCGTAACATATTAATTTCACAAGTTCCAATAATAAAGTAATTTAGAAAATACCCTCCTACTAGTCCTAGTACAATACCTATTGCTGTCAAAATGATGGTTTCTCTTGTTACATAGGAATACACCTCTTTATCATAAAATCCTAATACTTTAATTGTTGCCAGCTCGCGAATTCTTTCGCTAATATTAACATTTGATAATTTGTATAATACAAAAAAAGCAAGTAATCCTGCTGATACAATCAAAATAACGACTACATAATTTAAAGATTTCATCGTATCATCTAACAAATTCATAACATTAGAAATTCTGCTAATGGTAGCTACTTCACTTTGATTCATAATTTCCGTTGCTAATTTTTCTTCTTGCTCTTTAGTTAAGTCTCCATTTTGAGTATATAGCACATTTGTATGATATGCCTCTCCATACAAATTTTCATAGGTGGCTTTTGTCATGTAAATATAATGAGATACATAATTTTCTACAATATTGGATATCTTTACTTCTTTCTCTTTTAAAGTTATACTGTCTCCTTTTTTCACACCTAATAACTCAGCAGCTTTATCGGTTAAACAGATTTCATTTTCTTGCAATTCTACTTTTTCTTTTGTCTTTGCCTCTGCTAAATGGATTATTTCTTCTATCTCTTTCGAATCCTTTGGCACGATAATTTGTACATCTTCTTCTTTTTCTCCTTTGCTAACAGCATTAGAAGTCATATAGGTTTCTACTACTCTTTCGATTTCTTCTTTTTCTTGTAGTTTTTTTACATATTCTTGTTCATGCTCATTTTCTATTCCATTTTTCAAACTAATTTGCATATCATAATCAAATACTTTTTCATATTGATTGGGCATAATACCTCGAATCGAATCCCTAATACCAAATCCTACTACAATTAGAGCAGTACAGCCTAGAATCCCAATAATAGTCATTAAAAATCTCTTCTTATATCGAAAAATATTTCTAACTGTTACTTTTCTAGAAAAACTTAAATATTTCCAAATACAAGGTATTCTTTCTAATAATACTCTTTTTCCCATTTTAGGTGCTTTTGGTCTCATTAAGACTGCTGGCATATGAATCAATTCTTTTAAAACAGCATATATGGTTGCGCCTATAATACACATACTAATTAACAAAAGTCCTATTCCACCTACATCCCATTGAAAAGCAATTTGAATATCTGTCATTTGATACATCATTTGATACATTAACCAAATAATTTTAGGTAATAATACAAATCCTATACTCATTCCTAATAGGCCACCTACGATACATGCCAAACTTGCATAAATAATATATTTACTTGCAATTTGTATCTTGTTATAACCTAATGCTTTCAGGGTTCCTATCTGTGCTCTTTGTTCTTCTACCATTCTTGTCATAGAAGTTAAAGAAATCAGTGCTGCTACGATAAAAAATACAATAGGAAATACTCTTGCTATATTTTCAACACTTTCTGTATCTTGAATAAAGCTATTGTATCCAGAATTACCATATCGGTCTAAAATATACCATTTCGGGTTTTCTATATTAGCAATTTTTTCTTTTGCATCCACTAGCTTTTCTTCTGCTTCTGTGATTTTTGTTTCCAATTCTTTTTGGTTCTTTTCTAATTCTTCTTCTCCTACTTTTACTTCATTCTTTGCTTTTTCTATTTCTGCTTTCGCGTTTTCTAATTGCTGATAAGTTGATTTTTTCTTTGTCTCATATTGTCTTTCTTGTTTATCTAATTCATTTTTAGCTGTTTGTATTTGTTTTTTTCCCTTTTCTATTTCTTGTTTTCCTTTTGTTATCCCCTCATTGATTTGTGTAATGCTTGATTGGATAGTTTGTTTCGTTTGTGTTATATTTTGTATTTGCTTTGCTAACTCCTGTTTTTTCTGGTCTGGAATCATGGGATTATCTTTTATTTGGTTATATTGTGTTTCTAATCCTATTAAGCTACTACTCACAGTATCTAATTGTACTTGTAAGACTTGTCTTTGTTCTTCTAATTGACCAAATTGCTGATTGGCTTCTTGCTCTTTAGTTGTCAATTGGTTTTCTTTTTCTGTTATCGTTTTCTTTGCTGTTCGTATTTGATAATAGGCATTGACAAATTGACTATCTGCTTCTTTTTTCCCTTTATTCATTTGATTTTCTGCATTGGTTATTTGACTTTTTCCTTCGTCTATTTTTTTCTGTGCTTCCTCTATTTTTTCTTGTGCATTTTGTTTTTCTGTATTTAATTTGTTCTCTGCTTCTTCTACTTTTATGGTTGCCTTTTTTACCAATTCATCATGTCTTACTTTCTGTCTTTCTTCTTTTATATTTTCTATTTCCTGTTTTATTTCTGTTATGTAATCTTCATACTTATCACTAGAAGTTTTGTATTTTTCAGCTTCCTTTACTTTTATATATAAATTGGTATATACTTCTTTTGCTTTTATATTCTCTCTTGGAATATAAACATAATAATCTATTTTACCAGCACCAAGTTTACTTGTTCCTCTATCTCTTGAAATATACAAAGGACTTTTTACTGCTCCTACAATTTTCAGTTGGTTTTCGTTTAAAAATTCAATTTCTTCTCCTTCATCATTTTTTGTGTTTTCTACAGAAATCTCAATCTTGTCGCCTATTGTTTTATGATTCAATTCTAAAAACTTTTCCTCTACCACACATTCCTTTTGATTTTTTGGTAACTCGCCTTGTACTAAAATTGGCTGATTCAATTCCTCAATACACATAAGCTTGGTAATAACTTCTTTATTTTCAACCTCTAGCTTTCCATCCATTTCGTAAGTACCAATGACGGTATCTATTTTTTCTATTTTCTTAATTTCTTCTCTATCGTCTTCTGTTAGACCTAATGTAGACAATACTTGTATATCATATACTTGATTTTCTTTGTAATACTGGTCAATGGTATTTATCATATCAGGCGAAGCTGCTTTCATTCCAGCAAAAAATCCTACTCCTAAAAAAGCCATTAGTAAAATGGATATAAATCGTTTATACGTATTTTTTATTTCTTTTATACTATCCTTGAATAATGCTTTTTTCACCTTTTCCTCCTTGCTTCACTCAGGATTTTTTACCATTCGATTTGTTCTATTGCTATTGGTCTTTCATTTACTTCTATTGTTTCTGCTGTTCCATTTTTGAAATGGATTACTTTATCTGCCATTGGTGCTAATGCGGTATTATGTGTAATGATTAAAACTGTCATTTTTTCTTTTCTTGCCGTATCTTGCAATAATTTTAAAATTTGTTTTCCTGTCTTATAATCTAATGCTCCGTGTTGGTTCATCACATAGTAATAGCTTTGGATTTTTGGCAATGGCTCTTGCTATTGCTACTCTTTGTTGCTCTCCTCCTGATAATTGGGAAGGAAAGTTGTTTTTTCTGTCTTGTAATCCTACTTTTTCGATAACTTCTTCTGGATTTAAGGAATCCTTACAGATTTCGGTTGCTAATTCTACATTTTCTTTGGCTGTTAGATTTTGCACTAAGTTGTAAAATTGAAATACAAAGCCTATATCTTCTCTTCGATATTGAATTAATTCTTTCTTTTTCAATTTTGTAACTTTTTTACCATCTACGATAACTTCTCCTGATGTAGCAGTATCCATTCCTCCTAAAATATTTAAAGTGGTAGTTTTTCCTGCTCCAGATGGGCCTACTATTACAACTAGTTCTCCTTTTTCGATTTTAAAGTTTGTATTGTTTAATGCTTGTATTGTAATTTCTCCCATTTTATATTCTTTACATACATTATTAAATTCGATATATGACATGATATCACTCCTTTGTTCCTAAGGATTTTTTTGATTATATCATACATTTTCTTATTTTAAAAGAACAT
>CANEFU010000012.1 GCA_947426875.1 uncultured Clostridium sp. | reverse complement strand
TTTTCCCATCTGGACTAATTATAATTTTAGTTTTTTCAACAAATCTACATTTTTGATTTCTTAAATCTAAAGAGGTTGAAGGCTCGCCTTCTTCTGACAAGCCTTCTTGATATAAAACAACATCACATTTATTATTTAATAATCTCTTTAAATGATTCGGATTTAATTTCTTAATCATACAATTCTACTCGTTAATCCTGTTCTTTTTAAATAAAAGAAAGCTATTTTGGATATTTTTAATTTATCATTTGTTTCTTTAGCTTCTTTGGTATTAACTGTTAAGTCTCCACCTATAGAATAACTTGATAAATCTCCATTATCGTAAGTACCCTCTTCTTTTATATAATCTGCCTGAATGCAAGTAGCTTTAATTATTAAATCTTTTTGCTGTGACGTTAGATTTTCAAAACCTCTTTTTTCAATTCTTGTTAATGTAGCTCTGTTTATGTCTATCGAGGCTAATTCTAAGTATCCCTCTATTTCATTATCTTCTAATATTTTTGAACCATACTTAGAATAATCCTCTTTTGTTGCATATACTGATATCATTTGCAACACCTCTTATTTTAATTTCTTTTCTAATTCAGCAACCTTTTTCGTTAATTCTTCATTAGCTTTTGCTAATTCTTCTTTTTCTTTTTCAACGTCAGTTGCTTTTTTCGTTAATTCTTCATTAGCTTTTGCTAATTCTTTTAACTCTTTTCCTAAATCTTTAGAAGCTACTTTTTTAGCAGATTCTATTTTCTTATAGCCTCTCGCTTCGTATTGAGCTAAATCTTCTTCTTTAACAGATAATACTGCATTATCTCTTTGAACTTTTATCATATCTCAATACCTCCTATTCTTCTGATTCTGTATATTCTGTTGTATCAACATCAACATATATACTGTCAATTTTATTATCTTTTCCGTTTGGAAATACAAATGTATCAGATAATGAGTGGTCTTGATATAAATAACCATCGCCTTCTGTATGATTTCCTGGTGCGAAATAATAAATATTATTTATTTTTGGAACTGTTTTTACTGTTAAAGGAGATGCTATTAAAACATTAATTTTATGAGAACCTGTAACTGCTGCTATGTTTTTAGATGCATCAGCTGTAACTTTTGCAACTGGTAAAAATCCATCTGAAAAATCAAATTTATCATAAAATCTTTCATCGTCTATTACTTCCATAATAGTTACACCGTCTATTTCAGTAACTCTTGTTTCAATTCCCATTCCACCTTCTGCTATTTGTGTCATTTCAATTTTTCTTGTAAATTCAGTAGATTGTTCCAATAAATCCATTATAAAACTTCTTACATAGCAAATTAATGCTCCTTTTTGAACATATCTTCTTAATTTTCCTGCACCTATCATAGATTTTAATTTTGAAAATACATTAGCCTTTGTCCATGCACTTTCAGCTGTTTCACTATGATATCCTGTTAGTTTTTGTGCTTCTGTTGCAACTTTTGAGAAGAAATATGCATCCATTTCTGGAACTTGTTGTGTTTGGTGGAATACTTTTGAAATATTCTTTATAGATGCTGTTTCGTTTGTTTCATCAACATCTGCTACATCTACTAAAAATTCTATATCTCTGTCGTGTGTTAATGTAAATGGAACATCTTCTTGGCTGTATTCTCCTCTATTCCAGCCACCTTTTCTATTGTGTGATTTATAACCACCTGTACTCATTTGTGTAAAATGAAATGTTTTAGCACCTAACCATTTAACATTTGTAGTTATAAATGGTGATGTCAAACTGTCTTGCTCCATGATTTCTAATAGGTCTGGAAGCCATACCTCTGCATAATTTAATGATTTTGCCATAATTAATTACCTCCTAAAAATTATTAAACCTGTTCCATCTTTTTGTGGCTACAGGTCTTTTTTGTGTTTGATTTGCATTTGAAGAACTTTCAGTTGCTCCAAACTTAAACCCTTTTTCTTCTTTTTCTTCTTCCTTTGCGTTTTTAAGCTCTGGAAATTCTGCAATTACTGCATTAATTTCGTCTTCAAGTTTTTTAGAATTTACAACACCTTTTTCTAAAACTTTAGACATATCAACCAATCTAGCCGCTCTCTCAACTTTTTGAACATCAACTCCTGCTTTGGCCATAGCAAGTGCAATTTTATCTGTATAATCTGTTTGAATAGCTTCCTTTGGTTCTTCTTGTCCTTGCTCTTCTTGCTTGTTTTGAGTTTCTTGAACTTGTTTAGAAGTTTCACCTTGTCCAGCTTTTTCTGCCCCTTTAGCATACATTCTTCTAATAAATCCATCCAACTCATCTTGATTTTTAAAAACTATTGAACCATCTTCGCCCTTTTGGGCTACTTGTTTTTTAGTTTTCTCACCCTCATTTTTGTTTTCAGCTTTAACTTGCTCTTTATTATCCTGAGCTTTGTTATCTGCAGTAGTCTGAGTATCTACATCATTTTGTTTTTTTTCGTTTTCCATATCGGAACCTCCCCCGTTTAAAGTCCGTCGACTATATTTTTTTACATTAAAAAAAGAGCCTTTTAAAGCTCTAATTGTAAAAATGGCACAAGTTAATAGATTCGAACTACTACAAACAGTTTTGGAGACTGTTGTGCTACCATTACACTAAACTTGCATATAAAAAACACTTGTATTTCTACAAGTGCTATAAAATATTAAACATAATATGGGTTTGGTTTAAACAACAATGATATTATATCTAAAACCCATCCTATTCCAAATAGTCCCATTGTAAATAAATACAATATTCCCATTCCCATTTTTCCTTCATAAAATTTGTGCCCACATATTGTAAAGATGCATAATGCTAATGCCACCCATTTATTTTTAGGTTTGCCTGTATATCCAGTAGTTACATTGTTAGTGTTTGTATTTGTGTTTGTGTTGTTAATTACTATATTAGGATTTTCAACTTTCATCTGTTCTACTTGTCTTCCACAATGAGTACACATTATTGCATCTTCTGGTATTTTTGAGCCACAAAACTTACAAAATTTAGTTTTTACTTGTGTTTCTTCCATAGAAATACATCTCCTTTTAATTATATTACAAAAAGAGTATAGCATTTTACAATGTCGAATGCTGTTGAAATTTGTCGAATATCAAAATTATTTAGATTTTTCCTCTTCTATTTGTTTTATTAATTCATCTGCCCATTTTTTAGACTCTTCTGTTATTTTTGACGTCCCTATTACAACTCCACCTGGATTTTGTACCCATCTTTTGTCTTGAAATAATTTCTTTTCGGCCATATTTTATATTTCCTCCATAAAAATATGATATGTATTATTTATTATTTTTGAATTAATTATTTGGAATTTCGTATTTCTTTTAAATAATATTTCCTGTTCTTCTTTGTTGAATCTTCTTATATCTTTTCCGCTTTTAGATTTTATATGTAATTCTACATTACTGTCATTATTATATCTATTCCCTGCAGTCGTTGAAGTATAGGCTTTATAAATTACATTATTTTTCGATTTATGATTTTCTAAAAAGTCTTTTAATTTATCTTCATCTAGTAATATTGAACGTGTAACGTTTCCTTCGTATTTTGGAAACTTATCTAAAGCTTTGTCTAAATTATTTATAAATACTTTTTGTTGTTCTGTTAATTTTAATTCTTTTCTTAATATTTCATTTAATATATAGCTTTCAGAACTAATATATTGATTTATTGCATATTGCTCTTCATTTGATAGCACTATTTTACTACTTTCTATTTGATTTTGCAATTCATTGGCTTTTTTTTGGTAATTTAATGCATTTTCAGGCAATAAACTACCTATTGCTAATCTTTCATATTGTTTTTGTCTTTGCTGTAAATATTGTGCGTATTTATCTTCTTTGTTATGATTATGTTTTGCTTGTGTTACTTCTTTTGGTTCATTGTTTATTCCTTCATAATATGTACTTGAACCATGCTGACATCTTGGGTGAAATAATCCACTTTCTATTGCAGTACTAAGCATCGGATATTTTCCATCTTTTTCTGTACCACCTGACCAAACATTATCAATATATACTCTTCCCTCCCACGGTGTACATTTGTCACAAGCTCCACCATGTTTAGAAATATATACTAACGAATTGCCTAACTTTTTTCGCATTTCGCCTTCACCCATTAAGCTTGCTCTTTTGTTTGCTGTTCTAATTACCATGTCACAATAATCTGCTATATTATGTCTTGAACCATCTTTATATTCGATACAATTAAATCCTTTTGCTAGAAAATCTTTTGTTGCCATATCTATTGCTTGTTTTACTGTTCCTGCTCCAGTATTAGCATATACTTGAGCTTTGAATATAATTTGTCTATACTGGTCATTTGCCATTCTTAAAGTAGCATATTTTACATCTTTCATATCTTCTTTGGTGCTTTTAATTAGTGCATCTAATTTTCTATGATTTAATCCAAAAAAAGACCCACCTAATTGCGAATCTTCTCTTTTTATAATTCCTACTTTTATTGCTTCTTTATTTATCCTTGCTGCACCTTCTTTAAACTGCTTTTTCATATGCTTGTATAAATATCTATTTAACGCCTTTGTTTTTTTATTAAATAGTCTTTTATTAACGTCTCTGTATTCTTGAAATTGTTTTAGTTTTAAAGCTTGCCATTGTGGCCAATTAAACCCTTTTGTTTTTTCATCTTCTTTATGACTCCATAATGTCCTTTTCATTCTTACAATTAAATCTTGTTCTATTTCTTCCATTATAGCTTTTATATCATATTCTTGCATTTAATCACCACCTAAAACAATGATGGTTCAGGCTTTTCTATAATTCCTTGTTCTTCTTTTATTCTTTTTACTTCTTCTTCTTTTTCTTCTTTAGTTAGGCTGTCTCCATACATTGTATCAACTGCTTTTTCGATACTCATTATATTTTGATTTGGTCTAGCCTTTGATACTGTTTCTACAGTTGCTTCAAATGAAGGGTTGGCATATTCCTTAAAATCTGCTGTTGCCTCATATTCTCCTGCAGTTTTATTCCTTGCTTTATCATAAGCCATTAAGGAAATGCATACTACTTTAGGAATAACCTTTTCTAAAACGTCTAATACTTTTCCTCTTGTATACTGTGTCGCTTTTTCTTTTTCTCTCTGAGAATCTGCATTGTCTAATTTCTTTACATCTATTCCTAATGTGCTAGGACTTATTAATCCTTGTAGGCACAAATCTAATGCTGTTATATAGCTTTGTAGCATTCCTTCATAATCAAAGTTGCTATTGCTTCTTGTTATTTTATCTGACTCTGTTTCAGAATTACTACTTCCTATCTTAGTAAATCTTCTATCAAATGTATTTGGCTTTAAATAGTTGCCGTTCCCATCTGTAGGCAATAAATCTTCTGGAATATATTCTATTGTTTTATTATCTCTGATTGCATCTATCCATTGTGACCACACTTCATCATAGCTATCAAATGCATCTATTTTCTTTTCAATTATACTTTGGCCTCTACCTTTGAATTTCTTTGATTTATTAAACATCATAGGAATTGCCATCATAAAAGTATTATCTGCTATTTCTTTTAAGTCTTTTGTTTCTTCTAGCTCTGATAGTTTACATTCATTATCGTTTTTGTATAATTTATATGTTATACTCTTTTTATCGTATCTTTCTTTTAATATATAAGTGTAATTCTTTTTATCGTAATAGTTCTTGAAAATTATTGCTGTTATTCTTCCTCTTGTATATTCAAACTCTACTTTACTACCTGGATAAAATTCTATTATAGGATATTTACTTATATCTGTATCATAACTTATTTTAAATGCTCCATCATGTTCAACAAATACATCTATTATTGATTGTTTTACTATTTCTTTGAAATCGTTATCTTTTGCAATATCTTCCCAATCTTTTTGTGCTTGGTCATTATTAGATATTGTTATTTTATTAAAACTATCTACTATTATATCTGCTAACATATCAATAATCATTGCAGGTAGCCCAGTATGTATTTTTCTAAAATCTATACCATTTGTACTTTCTGCTGCCCAAAATTTAGCGTTTCCCATCATGTCGTCAGTTTGCGTATAATATTGATGTAACTCTGATGCTTCTCCTCTATACCATAACAAATTTCTAAAGCAGCTACCTTCAAATGTATTTGTTTCTTGTATTGTTATTGAATTTCCGTGGTGATGGTTGTATATTTAACCAGTTTCGTACCATATCTTTCAATTTATCGTTGACTGTTCCCATGTTACTCCTCTACTTTCTTATATCTTTCTTTAAATATTGTTCCTGGGCAAGCATGTATATAATTGTTTTCTTTTATGATGTAATCTCCTTGTCGTGCTGTTTCATAGCCTAGATATGTTCTTATTTTTACTTCTATAAATTCAGCACTATCAAAACTAATTTTTTCTATTTGTTTGTTTTTTATAAACCAACTTGGAAAAATTCGATTTTTTTCAAGTTTAAAAGCTTCTACTTTTAATGTTCTTTTCTTATATATATTATTATTCATGCTATTCTTCACTTTCATCTTTAATAATTTTTTTTATTACTTCCCAGTTACCTATTTTCTTTTTATATGGCAACCAAGCGTATTGTCCACCGTTTATTGAGTGGTCATTTCCATCTTCTGGCTGATTATCTTCATCAAATGAATATCTGTTACATTCATCTATGTAATCTTTGCAAGTTTCAACAATTAAAAAATCACCAGTTCCCAACCAACTTTCTTGTAGTTGAACTCTAGTGATTATTTTTGTTTTTTTCCAAGCATTTTTAAAATCATATATCAAGCTATTTTGTCTTTTAGCTTTTTGTGCTTCCATTATAGTTCCTTGGTCTGCATTATCTATAAAACAAGTTCTTGCAAATCCCCATTCGTTTTTGAACTCTTCCATAAACTCTACAATCCATTGAACTACATCTGATGGAGCAAATGGTATGGTTCTATCTTTATTGTTAAATGTTCTTTCTTTTAGTAGTACACATTTACCATCTACTGTTATTCCTATACCTTCTAATGTTACTTTATCGTGGCTTTCTTTTGAATATGATGTATCACAACCAACGGAAAATATTTGAAATTTCATTTGTTTTGCTTGTTCTACTGTTATTATGTTTTTAGGTTGTAAATCAAAACATAATCCTGTTGCCTTACCTCTCAAGCCTTGTATTTTGTTTTTATACATCTTAGTTCCAACTGGTGTAGCATCTATTTTTTCTTGTATATCTTCTTTAGTTAAACTAGCATTATCATTAAATGTAAAGTACCAATGCACCCAACCTTTTACATGTGTTTCTTTTAGTTCTTTTAATAATTCTAATGGATAGTCTTTTTCGTATTTTTTTATTGGTCTACTTTTATTTATAAACTCTTTATATATGTCAAGTTTTGGGTCATCTGGATTTGATGTTGTCATCATATATTTGCATCTATGAGTAATTTCTCTCATAAACTCCATATTCACAAGATTAACCTCATCTAATAATGCACATCCTACTTGTCCACCTAATACCTTTTTCCATCTTCGTTGGTCACCATATCCACATATATATATTATTTTTGTTCCTCTGTTAGTTTCATACTCTATATGTGGAAGTCCTATCTTATCTTTACCCTTTCTATAGTATTCTGCTATGCCTTCAAATTGTTCTAGTAATCCGTTTTCTGCGTTTATTATATTTTTTTCAACTGTTCCTACATCGTCTCCTGCTATTACATGAAATCTTTTATCTGAGTCTGCAACCATGCACATAAATTTGAATATTCCTACCGTTGTTTTTCCCGCTGCCGTTGTCCCTTCTAAAAATTCTCTCTTGCATTTAATCCTTAGAAATTCATCATATTTGGGGCTTAATTTTATCATTCTGTATCATCTACATTCTTCATTTGGTTTAATATATCTGATATAGCATTTTTCTTTTCTTCTTTTTCTTTTACATTTATATCTAACTTATCATTAAATAATCCTAAGTGTCTTCCTAACAATTCAAGGGCTTTTGTTTTTTCTGATAATTTTATTTTTTTGGTATATCCTATTTGTTCTTTATCTTCTCCATATCCGTCAAATTCTTCAACACTTTCAATTGAATTTATAGCTCCTGCAGTATCGCTATCTATATCTTGAATATTTTTCAATCCGCCTTCATTGTTATATAATTTTCTAATATCTAGAAATGCTATCTTTGACAATTCTTTTATTACCATATCTTGAGTAACTTCTGTTCTCTGTTCTATTTCTTTTTGTTTTTCTGAAATATAAGTTTGAATGTTGGTATTTGTTAGCAATTTACTTCCATTTGTTCTTGCTGTTAAATCTGATTTACATTTCTTATAAGCAACCTTATATGCTCTTGTTGCATTAAGGTCTATTAAATACTCATCACAAAATCTTTTTTGTGCATCTGTCATATAGGATTACCTCTCTTTCTTTATTCTTTAAAATATTTATCTACTATATTTCTAATAATATCATGTGAGTTAGATATTATATCTACTACATCTTCTTCTGTATACTGCTTATCAATATGAGTTATATAAGTTCCTATATAGCAATGTCCTAATTCGTGTAATAAAGTGCTTCTTTTTCTATCTTGACATAAATCTTTATCTAAAAATATTGTTTGTATATCAAAATAAGTAAGCCCAAAATATTTCCCAAACTCTCCTTGTGAGTCATTGTGCTTCTTTAATTCTTGTCTCATTTCTTCTTGAGGTATTTCTTTTATATTCCAGTTTTTATTATTTATTTTAAATTTCATAGATGCTCCTATCTTCTTTTAATTTGTTTTATTGTTGTATCAATTATTGCAATTAAAATAAAAAGCGTAATGGCTATTGCTATAATTCCTAAGCACCCTAATATTATTCCTAAAAATATGTTCCACATAACTTATACTTCCTTTCCTGTAATCATGTCTACTATCTTTACTTTTATATAAGCTTCCCAGGTATAACAAGCACCTAGTCTTGACAATATTTCATTTTCTTTTTCTATAACAACTCTTTGCCCTTTTGACTTTAAAACATTATTAACTTTTATCATACTTTTTCTTAACTCGTTGCATTCATAACCTTTTGATTTTAAATATTTTACAACAACTTTGTTTTTATATTCATTGACTTTCCTTTCTAAATTATCTATTTTTTTAGATTTTAATAACATTGTTTTCTCCTATTTCAATATATTTTTCATAATTGGCTTTTGTTGTTTTGCTGTTATTCTCAATTGTTTCTTATATCCTGCTGCGTCTTTGTCTTTAACATAATAACAACATTTTAGTGTTCCGTTTATGTCTTTTCTTATTTCGCATAAATTTAGTTTTCTGTTTTTGCAATTACTGCATAATGTTCTTATATATGTTTCGTATATTGTTTCTTTAGTTTTCATATTAGCACCTCGCTAATTTTTTTATTTTTTATTTAATCTTTTTGCTCTTTTATCTGCTTTTCTTTTTTTATTCTCTGTTGTTCTTGCAAATTGTTCTGCATATTTTCTTTTACGATTCTCTCTATTTGATTTGTGATGTAATCCCATTTCTATTTCCTCCATTTCTTTTATAAACACTATGTAATGATATATCGGTTTATATAAGACGCTATCTTATATCGTTTGAGTTTCTGGTATCAACACAGCCTATAACCTTTAGCTTAATAGCCGAACTTCTTGGAAGACTAGATACATTTCTTCTCTGTGCTAGAATTAGTATCGCAACCTTATGCTTCCATTGATAATTTTTATATATCACTACATACTATTTATATTAGAACTCGCTAGGAAAGTTCTGATTTGTCCGTTTTTAATCCTCTATTCTGAAAGGAGGTGTTTCGCAAAAATACTCGTTAAACTTTTTTATATTAGCACTACCTAGCATTGTGTTAATAGCAATAAAAAAGAACTTATTTTTCAATAAGTTCTATTATTTTGTTATTATTTTTTATTAGTTTGTTTTTTGTTAAACTTTTTTAAGGAATTTGTCGTTTTAGTTGATTAATTTTCTAACACATAGTATAATAATCTTGTTCCGTTTCTGTTCCGCTTGAGAAAGGTGGTGAAAAAATGGATAAGTTTTTAATGTTCGGAGTATTAATTATTATTTACATGATTCTATGCTTGTTTAAATAATAGTTAATACATAAAAACTAGGGTATTTGCTGTTGACCCTAGTTTTTTCCGTTCCTTAATGGATAAGTTTTATTCCGTTCGGCTGGAATAAATAATTGCATAGACAGAATACATACGTACGACAATAGATATAGACTATTTCTCGTTTCTGTCGTATACATTATACTAGAGTTATTTAAATAAATCAACACTTTTTGTGTAATTTATTGCACTTTTTTAATGTTTTTTCTATATTTTATTCAATTTCTAGCTATATTATACCACTTTTATGTCAATTTTGCAAATTTTAGTTAAAAAACTAGCTATAAAAATCTATAACTAGTTTCATGAATTACATATTTTTAAATAAAGATAGAAGCCTTGTCGCTCGGACTTATGAGGTATTTCTACCTGCGACTTTGTGTTTGTGTATCTATTCAGACACATTTCTATGATAATATATTAACACATTGTTTTAAGAAAAACAGATAATTTATATGTAATTTTCGTGTAATTTTTGTGCTAATTTAATTATTTAATATTTCTTCCATTTTTTTAATTGCTTCTTTTTTCTTTTTCTTTAGCTGTTCTTCTGTTATGTTAGTTTTAAATTTGTCATTAAAACTTATTTCTACTTGTCTCCATTTCCATCTATCTATGCATTTGCACTCTATTATGTAGTTTTCCTCTTCTGTCAGTGAGCCTAATGCTATTTCTATCTGTTTTATTTCGTGTTCTAATACTCTCTCTCTTGATTTGTCGTCTTTTATCCATTGTTTTACCATTTCTCTTGTAATTTCTTTCATTACTATTGATGTTTCTGTTGGACTGTTATTGTTTTTTGCCTTTGGCATTCCGTATGTATCCGTAGATTCGAATATAAATTCTTTTGCTATTTCATCGTCTGTCATTGTATCTAAACAATATTGCCAGTATTCACATCTTTCTCTTATTGTTTCTATTTTCCCTTTTTTAGTCTTATACTCTTTTAATGCTTTTTCAATATTCATTTGTACCTCCTATTCTTTTATTTTTAATTTAACGTTCATAAATTTATTAAATGGCTGTTTGTTTTTGTCTAATACCTCTATAAATCCCTTTACTTCTTGTTGCACTTCTTTTGATAACTGATTATATTCTTCTTGTGTTATTTCTACCTCTTCTGGCCATTCTCCGTGTTATTTGCACTATATTATTTATTTTTCTTTCTAGTTTTTGTTCTATCTTCATTTATATCACTCCGTTTCTTTAAATAGTAGTGGTTTACCCTCTTGGTCTACTAGTAACGTAATTGTTCCTCTATTGTAAGCTGCATCACTTATTGCATATTCCACTTTGGTTTGTTTATCATAAACTATAATAGTATCTGTATAATTGTATCTATCTATTTTTATAAATCTATCTTCATTTGCTATAGTATCTAATACTATCAAATCTTTTAGTATATAAGCTAGTCCCACTGTAATTGTTATTACTATTAAACTTATTGTTATTTTCTTCATTCTACTTTTCCTCACTTTCTTTATTTAGTTTGTTTACTGCTCTTACTAATTCGTTTATTTTTGCTGTTTGTGCATTACAATATTGACATATAGTCTCTTTGCTATGATAACTTTCTACCGTGCTTGTAAATTCTTCTGTTTCTTTGTTTTTTTCTACTTTTTCAGATTCTTTTATTTCTTCTTGAAATAATAATACTTCATCATTTAAACATTTCTCTAATCTATATTGTCCGCCTAATGAATGTTCAGTATCCCCTTTGTTAATCTCATCTTTTGATTTATTGTATATATAAACTTTATTTTCAAAGCAAAACTTAAACCCATCTTTTAAATTTCCATTTGCTTTCTTGTTTAAAATATCTATTATTTTCATCTTTCTACCTCTTTTCTTTTATTGTTTTTTCATAATCTTGCCTTTACATCACCTTTACTTCTATAAACTTCCCATACTTGTGTATCTTCCACTTTTTCCAGAAGTATAGTTATTTAAAAATATCTTAATTTGACAACTTCCATTTTCATTTTGAAAATCACATTGTTTACATCTAAATACTAAATCTTTTTGTTTTTCTGTTTCTTTGCAATTCATACACCAATTATGGCAAAATTGTCCTAATCCATCTAATGCTTTTTCTAAATTATCTGCATTGCCTCTTGTATATTCTTTCATTTCTAGCCTCCTACATTCTTATTCTAAATTTACTTTTACTTCTTGTCATTCTCTCTTTCTTTAATTAACTTGATATCATTCATGCTCTCTTATTTCTAAACTTACTTTATAATACTTTTTGTCTGATTTTGCATTTGATACCTGTTCATCTATATAAATATCAAATCTTTCAACATTACAGTTATTTACAAAAGATATTATATTTTCTTTTAATTCTTGTAATCTTTGTTTCATAAATTAATCCTCCAAATTAGTTATTTCTAATCCAAAACATAACTTCCACATTTTTCTTTGTAACCAATTAAATGATTTTGAGAAATTT
>CANEFU010000011.1 GCA_947426875.1 uncultured Clostridium sp. | reverse complement strand
ATGAAATTACGGAGAATTTAAAGCAATGGAAATAGAAGCGATACCAACAGGAGCATTAAGTCTTGATATTGCATTGGGAATTGGAGGCGTTCCAAGAGGAAGAATTATAGAAGTTTATGGACCAGAATCTTCCGGAAAAACAACATTAGCATTACATATAGTTGCAGAAGCGCAAAAAATGGGAGGAGAAGCAGCTTTTATTGATGCAGAGCATGCATTAGACCCTGTATATGCTAAGAAATTAGGAGTAGATATTGACAACTTAATTGTATCACAACCAGATACAGGAGAACAGGCATTAGAAATTACAGAAAGCTTAGTTAGAAGTGGAGCATTAGATGTTATTGTAGTAGACTCAGTAGCAGCCTTAGTACCAAAAGCAGAAATTGATGGTGATATGGGAGATTCTCATATGGGTCTACAAGCAAGACTTATGTCACAAGCACTAAGAAAATTAGCAGGAGCTTTAAACAAAACCAAAACGGTATTAATTTTTATTAACCAATTAAGAGAAAAAATTGGAGTTATGTTTGGAAATCCAGAAACAACAACAGGAGGAAGAGCTTTAAAATTCTATGCATCAGTAAGAATGGATATTAGAAAAATAGAAAACATTAAACAAGATGGAGAATTTAAAGGAAGTCGTGCACGTGTTAAAGTAGTAAAAAATAAAGTAGCACCACCATTTAGAGAAGCAGAATTTGACATTGTTTATGGAGAAGGAATTTCAAAAGCAGGTAATATTTTGGATATGGCTGTTAATTTGGACATTATAGAAAAAGCAGGCTCATGGTTTAGCTATAATGGAGATAGAATTGGTCAAGGAAGAGAAAATGTTAAAAAGTATTTAAAAGAGAATCCAGAAGTCTTAGAAGAAGTAGAAGCAAAAGTAAGAGAGGACTTTGCAAAAGCTTTTGAACAAAGTCTTGGTGAAGAACTACCAAGTAGTGAAGAAGACGACGAAGAAGAATAAAAATCAAATGATTTATTAGGGGCTAAATAAATGATATGTATTTTATACGTATTGTTTATTTAGTCTTTTTTATTAAAAAGACTTGACACGTATCAAAAATACGTGTAATATAATAAGAAAGAAGGCAGATAATAGTGAAAAAATATTCACCAAAAAAAGTAATAAAAATTCTAATAGAAAATGGATGGATAGAAAAGAGAATTAGAGGAAGTCATCATATATTTATAAAAACTAATGAAGAAAAAATAGTAACAATATCTACAAGTAAAAATCCAATACCTATACGGCACATTAAAAAATATAGAAAAGCAAGCTAATATAAAATTTGAATAAAGGAGAAAGAAAAAATGAAAGAAAGTTATGAATTTGTAGCAATATTTAGTTATGCAAAGGATGGAATTAGTATTAAATTTCCAGATTTACCGGGAGTATTTTCTTCAGCGGAAACAACAGAAGAAGCAATAAAAAATGCTAATGAAGTATTAGGATTAGTTTTATACGATATGGAAATAGACAAAAAAGTTATTCCAGAAGCTACATCATTAGAAAAGATAACATGTGATAAAAATGAAAAGACAATGTTGATAAATGTTTGGATGCCACTTGTTAGAAATGAATTAGATGAGCAAGCAGTAAAAAAGACTCTAACAATTCCACAATGGTTAAATAAATTGGCAGAAGCACAAAATGTAAACTTTTCAAAATTATTACAAACGGCACTGAAAGAATATTTAAAAATTAAAAGAGTATTGTAAAATAAAGCATCTTGCTATTTTTTTGCATTTATAGTAAAATGGGAAAAAGAAAGGAAGAATAAATGTATACCATAGAAGAATTTGATAAAGAAAAAACAAAAGTATTAAAATATATTTTATACAAAAAGAGAACAGAGCAAGAAATACGCAAAAAATTTTCAAATACAATAGATGAAAACATGTTAGAAGATATCATAGAATATTTAAAAGAAGCAAAATATATCAATGACAGAGAATATATAGAAAAAACCATTCATAATTTTATGATATTAAAGAATATGTCAATCAAAGAAATTCGATATAAATTAATGACAAAAGGATTAAATAAAAGTGAGATAGAAGATTATATAGCAGAAAATAGAGAAGAACTAGAAGAATACGAAATCAAATCAGCAGAAAACATACGATATAAAAAATCAATTGGAATGGAGCAAGAAGAAATAAAACAATACTTATTGAAAAAAGGATATAAAATAGAAAATATAAACAAAGCAATCGAAGAATAGAGGAGAAAACATGGCAATATTAACATTAGAAACTAAGAAATATGCAATTAAAATAGACAATTTTGAAGGACCATTAGATTTATTATGCCACTTAATTGATAAAAATAAAATGAATATTTATGATATTAATCTAAGTGAAATTACAGACCAATATATTGAGTATTTAAAAGAACAAGAAAGTTTAAATTTAGAAATTGCAAGTGAATTTCTAGTAATGGCTTCTACTTTATTATATTTAAAATCTAAAAATCTGTTACCAAAGCAAGAAGAGGAAGAAGAGGAATTAACCGAAGAAGAGTTAATTCGTAGAATTATTGAATATAAGAAATTTAAAGAAATTAGTAAAGTACTAAAAGCAAATTATCTTGATTATTCTAAAAGATATTTTAAAATAGAAGAGGAAATAGAGTTACCAAAACAAAAACTGGAAAAAGACTATGATAGCACTTTAATACCAGAAATTTATAAAAACCTAGTGGAACGAAATAGTATTAAGTTAAATCAGAATGCTAAAAATATAGAAAAGATAGCGATTACGGATACGTATACAGTAGCTAGCAAAGTAAAAGAAATGTTTAAAGTTTTAGTAAAACAAAAGCG
This sequence comes from uncultured Clostridium sp., assembly GCA_947426875.1. Taxonomy (GTDB): domain Bacteria; phylum Bacillota; class Clostridia; order TANB77; family CAG-508; genus CAG-269. The sequence goes on along the minus strand of CANEFU010000011.1, from coordinate 10,204 downwards.
ATTTGTTTTCAATAAACTATTTTCAATCAATAAACACAATCGACAAGAAGTTGTTACCGCTTTTTCTGGATTATTAGAATTATCTAGGAGAAGTAAAGTAGAAACTAGCCAAGAGGAACTATTTGGAGATATTACAGTAGAAAAAGCTAAGAAACTAGGCTAAATATGTTTAAATAAGAAAAAAATGGAAAAACTAATAGTAAAACTCCAAAAAGGAGGTAAAACGATTGGTTTTTCTTTTTATATTACTAACAATTGCAATGTTAGCAGTGATTTTTCTATTTTCCAAAATAAGGATACAAATCATAAACTTTAAATTTAGCTCACAAATGCCAAGACATATCAATAAAGATTATAAAATAATCATTAGCATGTATTCTTTAGGCTTTATCCCTGTTTTAAGGATAAATATTACGAAAACTAGACTAGAAAAAATGAAATTAAAAGAAAAGATAAAAAAAGTTGATTTTAGTCTTTTAGAAAAGAAATTTTCTTTTGATAAAAAAGTTTGGAAGTCTATAAAAAAAGCAAAATTATCCATAAAAAACATAAATTTACATGTAGATATAGGAACAGAAAATGCAAGTTTGACATCAGTTATTGTTCCAGCTATTAGTACAGTAATTGCCATCATATTACGTAAAAAAGTAAAAGAATTTGAAAATCAAACATTTATTATCCATCCTATGTATCAAAATCAAAATTTGGTAAATCTCTATATTTCAGGTATATTTGAAATAAAAGTGTGCCATATTATAAATATCATTTACATGTTAAATAAAAAAGAGAAAAAAGGAGTGAAGAGATATGAGCGAGCATCCCATAGAAGGACTTATGATTACAGCTATGAATAGTATCCAAGATATGATTGATGTGAATACCATCATTGGAGAGCCAATTGAAACTTCAAACAATATAGTTATTATTCCGATATCAAAAGTATCATTCGGATTTGCGGCAGGAGGAAGTGAATTTAAAGGAGAAACTATAGATGAATATACCAAAAGAGAAAAAGAAGAAGCAATTCAATATAGACTACCATTTGGAGGAGGAAGTGGTGCTGGAGTGACCATTAATCCAATTGCTTTTCTTGTCATCCAGTCCAATAATGTCAAACTAATGCCTGTTAATCATACTTCATCATTAGATAAATTATTAGATTACATGCCAGACTTAATTGAAAAGACAAATAATATGATGAATCGTTGCTTACAAAATAAGAAGGAAGAAACACAAAAAATATTAAAAGAAATGCAAAATAAACATAACAAAAGTATGAAAAAAGAAGAAGAAGACAAAAAGGCAATAGAAAGAAAGATTGAAAAAGAAGTAGAGAAAGTTAAAAAAAGCGAAGAAGTAAAACCAGTGGAAGAAACGTATGAATTTGAATACGATGAAACCATGGAAGACGAATAGAAGTATCCATAGCATATCAATGATTTTCCATTGATATGCTATTTTTGCATAAAAATAGACAAATCAAAATAAAAATGTTATAATAAGAAAGTAAGTAAAAAAAGAATAGGGGTAAAAAATGATACGATTAGTAGCGAGTGATATAGATGGAACGATAATAGGAGAAAATAATAGTATAACCAAAAGAAATCTAAAAGCCATACAAGATATGAAACAATCTAACATAGACTTCACAATTTGTACCGGGAAGCCATATTCTATGGTGAAAAATTTTTGTGAAGACTTACAAGCTAGTTATGGTATATTTGGTAATGGAAATCAAATCATAAATTTAAAAACAGGAAAAGAAATATTTAGAAAAACTTTATCACCAGAAGAAATAAGTTTATGTATGTCGCTAGCTAAAAAAGATAATTTACATGTCCATTTATATACAGAAAATGAAGTCATAACACCAGAACTATTATATATGGATTTAAGAAACTTTATTTTAAAAGATTCTATTTATCATAATAATTTAGAATTCAAGGTAGTTCCTGATATAGAGAAATATATGCAAGAAAATTCCCCAGTTGTATTTAAATTGATTATCTCAAGCCCTACTGATTTACAATATTTAAAAGAAGAGTTAGACAAAAAAGCGAATTTGACAGTTTATCAAATAAAAAAATCGAACCAATATAAAGATAAGGTAATTAATAAAGAATATGAATATTTAGATATTACGCCAAGCAAAACGAATAAAGATGAAGCACTAGCTATACTTACCAATTATTTAAAATTATCTTCTTCAGAGGTTATGGCAATAGGAGATAATTTAAATGATATGGATATGATTCAACATTCTGGTGTTGGAGTAGCAGTAGCAAATGCTTATGATGATGTAAAAAAAGTGGCAACTTATACAACCATAAATAATGCGGAAAATAGTGGTTTTGCGGAAGCCGTTTATAAATATATTTCTTTTTAAGAATAAGAGGATGCATAAGTGTCTGATACATTTTAATACCGACAGTTTAGTACTATTATAGTACCAAATTGTCGGGTATTAAAAATTATGTAAAAAAGGTAACAACTAAAATAGTAAAAATATTGCAAAAAAGAAATTAAAAAAATATAATGAAAAAAACAAAAGAAAGGAAGAAAAGAAAATGAAGAAACAAAAAGGAATTACATTAATAGCACTTGTTATTACAATTATTGTATTGTTAATTTTAGCAGGAATTAGTATAGCAACTTTAACAGGAGAGAATGGAATCCTTCGGAAAGGCAAATACAGCTAAAGTAGAAACACAAAAAGCAGCAGCAGAAGAAAAGGTAAAAATAGCTGTACTTCGGAAGCTATGGAACAGACGGAAATATAAATAAAACAACCTTAAAAAGCAATTTAGAGAATGTAGAAGGAATAGATAAAACAAAAATTCCAGATGTAACAACAGATTTTCCATGGGAGGTAATAGTAGATGGGTTTCCATTTGAAATAAATGATACAGGAAATGTCATGCTAAAAAGTAGCAGTAGTACACCACCAGAGAAAACAGAAATAACAGCAGAAGATATTGCAAACAGTAGTGATAAGAGCGAATTTTATGGAGCAACGGTAACTGGATATACTTGTCCTAATGAAGAAGGCGTAGAGGCTTGGAAACTATTTTATGCGGATGAAAATAATATTTATTTAATCACGTCTAGCTATATAGAAAGTCAGTTTCTACCAGATGGTAGAAATGGCTCTAAGTTAATATGTGGCTCTAGAGCTAATAATGACCTTGACCACTGCTATGTTATGTCGATGGAAAATGTTGTTTCAGATTATTCTGGTTCAAGTGATATTACAGATGTTAGAATAAAGGCATTGAATAATGAATATTTTTCAAAAGGGTATACTTCTACCAATGTTAATATGAAGGCAGTTGCTTTTATGTTGGATACTAACGTATGGAGTAGCTTTGCTGGTTCGATGGCAGACTTTGCTGTTGGTGGACCGTCTATTGAACTTTTATTAAAGTCTTATAGTGAAAAATATCAAGTCGATTACGGAATTGTTTTTAGAGAAAATGATGATAGAGGTCCTTTTCTCATTAGGGATAAATCTGATTTGACTGGTACCGCTATGATAGAGAATTGGCTGAATTCTAGTGATAGTTTATATTGTACTACAAAAGGGGTTGCTAGTGCGATGTGGATTTCTTCTCAAAATCCTTATGGTTTTAAAGAGGAAGAGTTTAGGTATCTGTACAATGTATCATATAATGGAACAGTAAGAAACCGTCAAATTGAGGCACGGAGTAGAGTCTGGATTTAGACCTATTGTTCGTTTAAATTCTAATGTTAAATTGGTTAAACAATCAGATGGTTCATTTACTTTGCTTTAATATTAATAAGGAGGGTGTCCTACTAATAGACCCCTCCTGTTTTTAACTTCTCAATAAATCAATCCAAGAATAAATAACCTTTTTTGACATAGTAAACAAATTGAGTTTTTCTACATCATTTTTGGCAACAATATCAATGGTGGATAAAGTTTTTCCATCTAAAAGGAACGAAACCTCACCTAATTTTTGACCAGCTGTGATAGGAGCAGAAATAGTATCTTCTAAAGATAAATTTTGTTCCACATTTTTATCTTTTCCTTTTTCGATTAAAGTACCAGCATTATCAGATAAAATAGCATCCACTGTTGTACGAACGCCTTTATTGACAGTAATAGTTTTTACGGTTTCCTCTTTTTTTCCGAATTGTTTGAAAGAAAATGTATGGAAGCCATAATCTAGTAATTTTTGTGCTTCGGCAAAACGAACTTTAGTAGAAGGGGCTTTCATAATAACAGCAATTAAAGATAAATCATCTCGTGTAGCACTTGCTGATAAATTGTATAGAGCCAATCCAGTAGAACCAGTTTTTAAGCCAGTTGCTCCTTTATAAGTTCGAATTAATTTATTCGTATTAGAAAGCCCAGATTTTCCATCACGTAAGCTATCTGTCCAAATAGTGGTATATTGTGTTATTTGTGGATGATTATTTAGTAATTCTCTTGACATTAGACTAATATCGTAGCTAGAAGTAACATGCCCATCTTCATCTAATCCGTGGCAATTTTTAAAGGTGGTATCATTCATTCCTAATTCTTTTGCTTTGTCATTCATCATTTGAACGAAGGATTCTTCTGAGCCAGCAATGTATTCTGCCATGGCAACTACGCAGTCATTCGCAGAACCAACACAAATCGCTTTTAGCATTTCGTCAACGGTTAGAGTTTCTCTCGGGTCTAACCAAATTTGAGAACCACCCATAGAAGCGGCATTTTCACTACAAGGAATGGAATCGTTTAGTGATAGTTTTCCATTATCAAGAGCTTCCATAATCAGTAAAATACTCATTACTTTGGTAACAGAAGCAGGTCGTAATGGTTCATGACAATTATGCTCATATAGAACTTGCCCCGTAGTTTGTTCTATTAAAATAGCAGATGCTGATTCCAAATTTAAAGTGCCGGAATCCATTTCTTCCTTTTTGCTTTCTTGATTGGCATTGGTAACCACAGTATTGTCAGTACTAGACCATACATAAGTGGTTTCTTCCGCAAAGCATGGCATACTTAAAGAAAAACTAATGGTAAAAAGAAGTAAAAAGGTAATTAATATTTTTAATTTATGCATGATTATCCCTCCCATTTGTTAATACAATGGTATTCGTTTGGAAGAAAAAATATGCAAAAAATGCCCTATAATAAGGACATTTCTTACGTCCCTGCATCCTTATTTAAGGGATAACAGGGTAGTGGTAACAGATGAGCCATCTGTAGAAGCCAAAATTTTAATATCATTTCCAGAATTATTTTTAAATTTTAAATCATAACTACCATAAGCGACAGCCGCATCTTTTCCTTTTGCAACATAAGGAACAGAATTGCTATGAGAATGTCTTTCTGTAACAGTTAAACTAGGAGTTGCCAAAACAGCATTGTATAGAGTAGAACTAATTTGACAATTACCGCCACCTAAGCCTTTTTTCTTGTTTCCATTTTTATCGAAGATATCTGCTTTTTGGTATCCTTTACTAGTAGAAGATTGACCTACTGTACCACAAAAGGAAAAAGTTGCTCCGTTTTTTACAATGGTACCATTTAATGTTTTACAAGTGATAGAGATATTATTTTGTCTAGCAGAATCTTTTGAATAGATTTTCGTAGAAAAAGTAGCAATTTGCTCTTCTCTAGCAGGAGGTGGAGGCGTATTTTCTTTTTCTGCTTCTGTTATGCCTTTTGACACTTCATTTACAGGGGAAGTATTATTGTTTTCTTCTGTTTGATTGGTAGTATTGTTAGCAGATGTTTTATTGGCTTCATATTCACTTTCATTCGGAGTAGAAGTTGTATTTTTAGCATAAAAGAAGATGCCACAGCCAATTAATAAAACAACTATAGCAATAGCTATCATAATCCAAGTTTTTTTATTCATTTTAAATCACCAAAAATAGTGTAACCAAAAAATACGAAATTATTGACATTTTAGAAAAATAAAGCTATAATTAATATGTATTAATTTTTGAAAAGGAGAAATGTTATGCTAAAAAGAAATTGGAAAAGAATAGGAATGATGATTTTGATTATAGCTTGTATTTTTAATGTTATGGGAAAATTAATACATAAATTATCTTTAAACAAAGAAATGCTATATTCTGCCGAATATATGCAAGAAGAACAACAAAATGAACAAAATCAAAAATAACACTTGAAAAAAGAAAAAAAATATGTTATGATAAAAAACAGTCATATTATTTAAACACAAGAAAGAGGTGAACTGAAAATGAAAGAAGGAATTCATCCAAATTATAATCAAACAACAATCACATGTGCATGTGGTAATGTTTTAGAAGTTGGATCAACCAAAAAAGATTTAAAAGTAGATGTATGCTCTAAATGTCATCCATATTGGACAGGTAACTTAAGACAAGAAACAGTTGGTGGTAGAGCAGACAAATTCAAAAAGAAATATGGTCTTGCATAAGCAAAACAAAAAATGGGCTGAAATAATTCAGCTCATTTATGTTATAAATTTGGATTTTGTATTTTTTGAATATCGGTATCTGTTAGATAATCATAAATATCTAATTTGATTTTTTTATTGGTTAGAGGGAGAAGAATATATCCCTTTGGTGTAAGAAAGACAGGATAATTAAAGGATTGTAAAAATAATTCAACATTCCCATTATCATTAGAATCATAGCCATAACCAATTTCTATAAAATTGTTGCTTTCATCTTTCTTAAAAAGTAATACATAAGGTCTAAAGTTATTATTGGTATCTAAAATTTCATAAATAGCCAAATATAAATTTTCAAATAGTATATTTTCCAAAGATAAACGTTTTATATAATGAACATCTAAAAGACTCATTTTTCTGCTATCTTCAGGCATAAAATTATAATCATTTAATTGTTTAACAGGAATACGATGAAAACCATCTACAAAATATAAATTAATGGTATTTCCTAAGTCATAATCAATATAACTTCTCATATCTAATTGTCCCCATAGAGAAATTAAATCTTCATTATATTTTTTCTTTTGGTTAGCATCTAAAAGTTCCAATGTATAAAGATTTTCAAAATAAGAATAATCAACTGTAGTTGCAAAGCGTCCTTTTTTATATAATTTTGCGTAATCATATTCATAAACTCTTTTACTAGAATGTGTTTTTAATATTGAATCTAATTTTCCCATAATTGCCTCCCATTATTTTAATAATGTTATTATACCATGAATTTAAAAAACTACAACATTAAATGTAAAATTTAGAATTTAGGATGAAAAATTAGAAAATAAATGTTATAATTGTTTTGACAACAACAATTGCCAAAACGATTCTAGTAATAAGGAGGAAAAATATGAAAAATAGAAAAGGAGTAATAGGAATTATTGTAGCGATTTTAATTATTTTGATAATAGGAGCCATTTTTTTAATAATAAACAAGCAAAGCGAAGAAAAAGCAAAACAAACTTTAACGGAATTTATAGGATTCATTAATGATAAAAATTATGAAGCTATGTATGAAAAAGTAGTTTCTATGAATATGAGCCAAGAAGATTTTATCAAGCGAAATAAAAATATTTATGAAGGAATTGATAGTAGTGACATCAAAATAGAAATTCGAAAAATAGAAAAACAAAATGGAAATTATCAAATGGAATACCATGAAAAAATGTATACAGCAGGAGGAGAAATAGAATTTGATAATACAGCTATCATAGAAAAAGAAAACAAAGAATATAAGCTAAAATGGTCTTCTCATTTTATATTTCCAGAATTAGGAGAGGACCAAAAAGTAAGAATAGCTACGATAAAAGCAAAAAGAGGAAACATATTAGACCGAAATGATGTGGTGCTAGCAACTGATGGAACTATTCTTTCAGCAGGCATAGTACCAGGAAAACTAGGAGAAAACAAAGAAGAAAGTATCAGTAAAATAGCAGAATTAACAGGTGTTTCTAAAGAATATATACAAGAGCAATTAAATGCATCTTGGGTCAAAGAAGATACTTTTGTTCCCGTTAAAAAGATTTCAGCAACCAATACTAGTTTAAAAGAAGCGTTATTACAAATACCAGGAATTTTAATCAACCAACAAACAGGAAGAGTTTATTCTTTCGGAAAAGAAGCGGGACATTTGATAGGGTATGTACAAGTAATGAATGCAGAAGACCTAGAAAAAAATGAAGGAAAAGGATATCATACCAATAGTATCATTGGAAAATCAGGATTAGAAAAAGTTTATGAAGAAACCTTACGTGGTATAGATGGAACAGAAATTTATATCACAGATGAAAAGGGAAACAAAATAAAAGAAATTATCAAACAAGATAAAAAAGATGGAAAGAATGTAAAACTTACGATTGATAGTGCTTTACAAGCTAAAATTTATGAGCAAATGAAAAACGATAAAGGACTTTTTGTTGCCATGCAACCAAAAACAGGAGAATTATTAGCACTAATCAGTACCCCAACTTTTGATTCCAATGACTTTGTAGTAGGAATGACAAATAAACAATGGGAAACCCTAAATAATGATAATAGTAAACCACTTTATAATCGATTCACACAAAAATATTGTCCAGGTTCTACCTTCAAACCAGTAACAGGAGCAATTGGTCTAACAACTGGAAAAATAAGTGCTAATGAAGATTATGGTTACACAGGAACTAGTTGGCAAAAAGACAATTCTTGGGGAGACTATAAAATAACCACTTTAACAGCTTATCATGGTGCCAAAAATTTAGTAAATGGAATGATTCATTCGGATAACATTTATTTTGCTCAATCAGCCTTAAAAATAGGAGCTACTACGTTAGCAGAAAATTTAGATAAAATAGGATTTAACCAAAACATTGAATTTCCATTAAGTTTAGCAAAATCACAATATGCCAACCAAAATGGAAATCAAATAGAGGGAGAAACGAAATTAGCTGATACCGGATATGGTCAAGGAAGCCTTCTTGTTAATCCGATTCATATGGCAGCTATCTATTCAGCCTTTGCTAACCAAGGAGATATGTTAAAACCATACCTTGAATACTCTGATGGTAAAACAGAAATCTTAAAATCAGAAGCTTTTACAGCGGAAGCAGCAGCTACTATTAAAGATAGTTTAATACAAGTTGTCCAAAATCCAGAAGGCACAGCCAATGATATGAAAATGAGTGGAATTACCATTGCTGGAAAAACAGGAACAGCAGAATTAAAGACTTCAAATGAAGACAAAGAAAGTGGAACATTAGGATGGTTCAATTGTTTTACAGACGATTTGTTAATTGTCAGTATGGTGGAGAATAAACAAGAAAATCAAGATGGAGGAAGTCATTATTTGATTAAAAAGATAAGAAGTATAATATAGTATATGTTTGTTGCCAAACATTCCGGGTTTAAATGGCAACTTATTATAAAAGATAAGAAAAAAACATGAAGTGTATAAACTTATAGACATAAATCTTTTTCTTTGATAGAATACCATTGAAAACAGAAGAAAATGGAGGAAAGAACAATGAAAAAGAACAAAGGAATTACGTTAATAGCACTAGTAATCACAATCATTGTATTGTTGATTTTAGCAGGAATCTCAATTGCGACACTAACAGGAGAAAACGGGGTGTTAACGAAGGCAAATACAGCAAAAGAGCAAACAGAAATAGCAGATACGATAGAAAGAGCAAGAGTTGATATCTTAGGAGTACAAACAGAGAATGAAAGTGAAGATATTACGAAAGCGCAATTGGTAGAAATATTAGAAAAATATTTTAAGGAAGTACCAACAGCAGAAAAGTTACCAGAAGATTTAACAACGTTAACGTTAAAGACAAAAACAGAATATGGAAGTCATGATATCAAAGTATCAGATATATGGAATGGAACTTTTGGTGAAGAATCAAATAAAACTTTAGCGAAAGATGCTCTAAAAACAGACCCTACTGCCTCAGAAGTGGCATCTAAAAGCCCATATGTAAAATATAATGGATTAGATTGTAGAGTATTATATAATGACGATGCACACGGAATTCAAATCATAACTATTAGAAGTGTTGAAAATGTAACGTTAGGTTATGGAGATGATGTTGATGCATCAGAGTTTACATATGATGGGACAGTTACTATAGATGACAATTTTAAAAAATCAGCAGTATCTTATAATAATGTTGTAGATAATTTAAATAATAAAGCAAAAACCTATATTGATACAAAAGGAATCGCAACAGATGCACGATGCGTAGGTAGTAGTTGCACCGTGTAGATTG
>CANEFU010000010.1 GCA_947426875.1 uncultured Clostridium sp. | reverse complement strand
GAGGAAATTACATATGTGGCAAATCTGGTTAATCATTGCAGGAATATGCTTAATAATTGAAATCATGACAGTAGGATTCTTAATCTTTTGGTTTGCAATAGGTGCATTACTTGCTATGATTGTTAGTTTATTTGTTGAAAACTTAGTAATTCAAACATCTGTATTTGTCCTATCTTCAACCATTCTAATTTTTGCAACGAAACCTTTTGTAAAAAAATTTGCCAACAATAAAAATAATATTAAAACCAATGTTTACTCAACAGTTGGTAAAATTGGAATTGTTACTCAAGATATTGATTCTATTCATTCACTTGGTCAAATTAAAGTAGGAGGAGAAATCTGGTCTGCTATTGGCATGAATGATATAAATATTCCACAAGGTACAGAAGTAGAAATTAAAGAAATAAAAGGTGTGAAAGCAATCGTTTCACCCATTCAAAAATAGTTTTTAATTATTAAGTTAGTAGCTTTGGTGCTACAAATAACTTATACAAAATTATATAGTAATAAGGAGGAAAAATTATGTGGTTTTTATTAGTTTTACTTGTTATTATTTTGATAATAGCATTTATGTCTATTAAAATCGTTAAACAATCTGAGGTATATATCATTGAAAGATTAGGAAAATTTTATAAAGTAGCTGATGCTGGTCTTACTATTATTGTTCCATTTTTCGACCATGTAAGAAGTGTTGTTAGTTTAAAACAACAAACTATGGATGTACCACCTCAAGGCGTTATTACCAAAGATAATGTTACCATTACAATTGATACTGTTGTTTTCTATCAAATAACAGACCCTGCTAAAGCAGTATACGAAATTCAAAGTTTAAAGAAAGGTATTGAATATCTTGCTATTACAACGATTCGTGATATCATTGGTAAAATGGACTTAGACGAAACTTTTAGTTCTAGAGATGGTATTAACAATCAATTAAGATTAGTCCTTGATGAAGCAACTGATAGATGGGGATGTAAAATTGACCGAGTAGAAATCAAAGATATTACTCCTCCAGCCGATATTAGAGATGCTATGGAAAAGGAAATGAATGCAGAAAGAAATAAAAGAGCATTAATTTTAGAGTCAGAAGCACAAAGACAATCTGCTATCACAATTGCAGAAGGTAAAAAACAAGCAGCTATCTTAGAAGCAGAAGCTGACAAGGAAGCTAGAATCAGAAGAGCAGCCGGTGAGGCACAAGCAATTAAAGAAGTTGCTGATGCTAAAGCCAAAGAAATTCAAATGGTTTATGATGCCATGAAAAAGGCTGACCCAAATGATACTTTGGTTCAATTAAAATCTTTAGAAGCCTTAGAAGAAGTTGCTAAGGGTGACGCTAATAAAGTATTTATTCCTTTTGAGGCAACTAGTGCTTTAAGCTCTTTAGGTGCTATGAAAGAAATTGTAACAGACAATAAAAAATCTACTAAAAAAGCAGATAAAGAATAAAATATTTTAGGACGATATTTAATCAAAATATATCGTCCTTTATTTTTTCATTAACAAGCCAATTAAGAAACAAAGAGCAAGGATTGAGAAAACAAGGATTGAGGGACGGCCCCAAAATCCTCATTTAATAAAATTTCAAATGAGGATTTTGGGGCCGTCCCTCAATCCTTGTTTTCTCAATCCTTGTTCCCTCAATCCTTAATCTTTGTTTAGTTCATATTCTTTTATTTCTGCGTTTTTTAGGCCTAACTCTAAAAGTTTTCCGTCTTCTGGAATTCCATAAAAATAGGCATCAAATGCTCTTGAAGTCCCTTTATGAGCTACTACTAATACTTTTTCATAATTTTTATTTTTTAATTCATTTAGAAAATTCTCGACTCTTTCAAACAGACTTTTAATGCTTTCTTCTGTCCCATATTGAACATTAGAATAATAGTCCCAATAAATTTCACGATTTGTGCATTCTGTTGGCTTTCCTTCAAGATTTCCATGTTTTCTTTCTTCTAATCTATCATCCGTTATTATTTCTTTATTTTTTGCATTTATAATATCTGCTGTATGTCTAGCTCTTAATAAAGGGGAACAATAAATGATATCAAAATCCATATCTTTTATTTTTTCCTTTAATTCTTTTGCTTGTTGTATCCCTTTTTCATTTATATCCTCTTTTATAAAGTTATATTTTCTTTCTACATTCGTATCTGTCTGTCCATGTCTTACCAAATATACTTTCATATTTTCCTCCTTAATAAGCACTTATTAAAATCTCTCTTATGTCTTCTTTATTTGGTTTCAAATAAGAACCTTCCCCTGTTACAATAACCGCTTCTACAATCTTTTCTATCTCTTCTTTTTCTATATTGACTTCTCTTAATGTAACTGGTGCTCCTATTTTTGAAAAATATTGTTTCGTTCTCTCAATTCCTTCTAATGCTATTTCTTCATCTGTTTTATTGGTAACATCTACATTCCAAATCGTAATGGCATATCTTTTAAACTTTCCAATTGCTCTTTTATAAACGTGTTTCATCCAATTAGGAAATACAATAGCCAGTCCTGCTCCATGTGCTATATCATAAATTGCTGAAAGAGCATGCTCAATTTGATGACTATTCCAATCTTGCTCTTTTCCTAATCCTATGATACCATTTAGAGCCATTGTACTACACCACATTAAGTTTGACCTTGCTTCATAATTATTTGGATTTTCAATTGCTACTTCTAAATTATCAATCACTGTTTTAATGATTGCTTCTGATAAATTATCACTTAAATTGGATTCATCTGGTATACTAAAGTATTGTTCAAATACATGTGCCAAAATATCGATAGAACCATATATCGTTTGCTCTTTTGGTAATGAATAGGTATAAGTTGGGTCTAAGATAGAAAATTTAGGATACATGTAGTCAGTCGTATAATTGGTTTTTATATGGTTTTCCCAGTCTGTTATAACACTTCCTGCATCCATCTCTGTTCCTGTTGCTGATAATGTTAAAATAGTTCCTAAAGGAATGCCATCCCTACACTCTTCCCAATCTATATAAAAGGTCTTCCAAAAATCTTTCTCCGTTTTAGCCCCAATTGCAATTGCTTTTGCACAATCTATAACACTTCCACCACCAACTGCTAAAATAAAGTCAATATGATTTGTTTTACATATGTCAATTCCTTCATATACTTTTTCTTTTCTTGGATTTGGCATAATTCCGCTTAATTCAAATACATTTTTATTTTCTCTCTCCAAAACCTCTACTACACTATCATAAATTCCATTTTTCTTAATGCTCCCTCCTCCATAGGTTAATAAAATGTTTTTATATTCTTTTATTTGGCTAGCTAACTTTTCAATTGCCTTTTCTCCAAATATAATTTTCGTTGGATTGAAAAACTCAAATTCATTCATAATTTTTCCTTCTTTCTTCTTATTTATTATTGAATTAGCTTATGTTGCTCTGGATACCATGCAGGTGTACAAGGCATAGCAATGGTACATTGCGCATCCCAATAATAGATTTCTCCCTTATCTATTAGCACTACATCCCCTTTTTCAAACTCTACTTTTTCTTCTTTTTTATGTAATACTCCGTTTCCTTCTATTACATAAATTAGTTCTTTACATTCTTCATTTACGCAATATCCCGTATCTGGATATCTTCCTTTTATGATTGCAGTTGCCATATTAATATCCTTATCTTCTAATGGATATTCCCATACTGTGCATTTATCACTATTTTCAAATTTCTGTGCCTGACTTTCTTTTACTATTTTCATCTTTATCTCTCCTTTTTGTTTTCCCATATCTTTCTTATAAAATTTAGTGATATGGTAGATAATGTGAAACCAATAACAGGAACTAATGAGCTCAAAAATATATTATTAATTTTATTGGTTAAATAAGAATAAATGATAACTACGATATAGGTTAACATACAAATACATATTTTTCTTGTTCCACTTGTTTCCCATTTTTTATCTAACTCTACTTTTTCATTTCTTTGTTTTATTTGTTCAATTTCTTTTTCTAAATCTTTATTCTCCATTTTTCTTTCCTTCCTTTTATTACATTTTAATTAATAAAATACTAATGATTATTAAAATAGCTGAAATAATCTTTCTCAATAAATTGTCTCTTTCTTTTAAGAATAAATATCCTACGATTACATTTAGTATCACGGATAAAGCACATAGTGGTGCAACTACTGTTACATTTCCTAATTGATAAGCTCTTAGTTGTGCAAATATAGATGTCCCCCATGATATGGCAGTTACTACTATTGCTTTTTTGTTTCCTTCTATCCATTCTCTTTTTATTTCAGATGGTTTTATTCTTTCAAAAATTATGATTAACACTGCTGGTACGATTAGCGTAGTGGCTACAAAAAATGGTAAATTGAAATTTTCAGATATATTTACATCTAAAAATAGGGCTATTGTAAATGATATATTCGATAATATACCTAGTAATACATATTTGTTAAATTCAAATTTTCCTCTTTTAAAAAATATTAAAATATTACTAAATATAATGAGCATAGCACCTATAAATTTAGCTAAAACAAATTCTTCTTTAAAAAAGATTAATCCTGCAAATATCATAAATGCAGTTGATAGTTGTTTCAGCATATTAAAGGTGGAAGCTTCTATTCCGCTCATTACTTGTGTGTTTAATCGGTCTGCTATGGTATAAAATATAATTGTCATTCCTAACATGATATAGATACTAATATCTGTTGGAAATTTGAATTCAAAAAATGGACATAATAACAGCATTGTGAATCCTGCCATAATTTCTAATAATACTGTTAAAGCTCCCACTTTTTGTAATGTTTTGGTTGTCATCTTATAAAATTGTGTGAATGCTGTTGATAATCCTAAAAATAAAATAACGTATAATAGCCAATTATTTAATATTTCCATTATTCTTCCTCCCTTGATTTGCCTTTATCATATCATTAATTTAACCATATTACAATATAAGGTTTACGAAAAATCACATAAAAATCTTCTATGAAAACCACTATTATTTTCATAGAAGATTAAAATTTATTTATACCCTAAATAAGTAATCCATCAGCTCTTTATATACCGCATCTCTTTCTACTAATTGGTTGTTTTCTATCATAGTATTCAATTCACTGATGCTAACAAATTTTACTTGCTCTACTTCACTTTCTTGTACTTTTATTTCCTCTAGCTTTAAATCATTTTTTCTCAAGATAAAGAAATCATAAAATTGTCTATCCATATGATTTTCATTTACTCTTTCTTCTTTTCTATAAGAAAACATATATCGAAAATCTTTAATGTCCACTGAATAACCTATATTAACACTTACCTCTTCATTGATTTCCCTTTTGGCTGCTGCTAAAGAATCCTGTCCTGTTGTAATATGTCCTGTTACTGATATGTCCCACAATCCTGCATTTTTATCTTTTTGATAAGACCTTTGTTGCATTAAAACTTGATTTTTTTCATTTACTATGGCAATTACTATTATTCTATGCCATAATCCTCTTTTATGAACTTCACTTCTTGGCAATACTTCCCCTGTTTTTATTCCATTCTCGTCTAATACATCTATTAATTCTTCCATTTATACTACCTCCTATTTTGTTTTTTAGTATATCATAAATTCAAAAGTATTGCAAACAAATCTACATAAATTAAAAGGTTGTGCCTGATAGTTTTGGGAAAACAAAAAGAGCTTTTTCAAGCTCTTCCGTGTTTAACTTTTCATTTGGTCATGATTATTTCATAGCTTCTTCAACTGCTACTGCTACTGCTACTGATGCACCAACCATTGGGTTATTACCCATACCAATTAGTCCCATCATTTCTACGTGTGCTGGAACTGATGATGAACCTGCAAATTGTGCATCTGAGTGCATTCTTCCCATAGTATCTGTCATTCCATAAGATGCTGGTCCTGCTCCCATGTTATCTGGATGAAGTGTTCTTCCTGTTCCTCCACCTGAAGCAACTGAGAAATATTTTCTATTTTCTGCTAATCTTTCTTTTTTATAAGTACCTGCAACTGGATGTTGGAATCTTGTTGGGTTAGTTGAATTTCCTGTGATAGAAACGTCAACATCTTCCATCCACATGATAGCTACCCCTTCTCTAACATCATTTGCACCATAACATCTAACTTTACTTCTTTCTCCATCTGAATATGGAATTTCTTCTACTACATTTACTTTTCCAGTAAAGAAATCAAAGTCTGTTTTTACGTAAGTAAATCCATTAATTCTTGATATAACTTGTGCAGCATCTTTTCCAAGTCCATTTAAGATAACTCTTAATGGTTCTTTTCTAACTTTGTTTGCTGATTTGGCAATTCCAATTGCTCCTTCTGCTGCTGCAAAAGATTCATGTCCTGCTAAGAATGCAAAACATTTTGTGTCTTCTGATAATAGCATAGAAGCTAAGTTTCCATGTCCTAATCCTACTTTTCTGTCATCTGCAACAGAGCCTGGAATACAAAATGCTTGTAATCCTTCTCCAATTGCTTTTGCTGCATCTGCTGCTTTTTTACATCCTTTTTTTACAGCAATTGCTGCTCCTAATGTATACGCCCATGCTGCATTTTCAAAGCATATTGGTTGCACTCCTTTTACAATTTCATATGGATTAAATCCTTTTTCTTTGCATATCTCTAATGCATCTTCAAAATCTTTGATTCCGTATTTTTCCATAACTGGTTTGATTTGGTCTATTCTTCTTTCATAACTTTCAAATGTTACTGCCATTTTTATTCCTCCTTATTTTTACTTATATTTTTTTATCTTTAAAGATGTGTCCCTAATTGCACAAAAAGGTGCAAAGAGAAACGTCCCCAATGAGACATTATTGTTCTCTTGGGTCAATCTTCTTAACAGCTTCGTCAAATCTTCCATAGGTTCCTGATGCTTTTTCAATTGCTTCCATTGGTTCAATTCCTTTTTTAATGTTTTGCATCATTTTTCCTAAATGAACATATTTGTAACCGATGATTTGGTCGTCTTTATCTAATCCTAATTCTACTATGTATCCTTCTGTTAGGTTTAAGTATCTTGGTCCTTTTAATGAGCTTGAATAAATAGTTCCTACTTGTGATGTATGTCCTTTTCCTAAGTCTTCTAATCCTGCTCCTACTGGAAGTCCTCCCTCTGAGAATGCTGTTTGTGTTCTACCATATACGATTTGTAAAAATAATTCTCTCATTGCTGTATTGATAGCATCACATACTAAGTCTGTGTTTAATGCTTCTAATAATGTTTTTCCTGTTAATATTTCTCCTGCCATAGCAGCTGAGTGTGTCATTCCTGAACATCCAATTGTTTCAATTAATGCTTCTTGGATGATTCCTTCTTTTACGTTTAAAGTTAATTTACATGCTCCTTGTTGTGGTGCACACCATCCAATACCATGTGTTAGTCCTGAAATATCTTTGATTTCTTTTGCTTTTACCCATTTTCCTTCTTCTGGAATTGGTGCTGGTCCATGGTTTACTCCTTTTGCTACACAGCACATTTCTTCTAATTCTTTTGAATAAATCATTTTAATTGCTCCTTTCATTTCTCCATTTTATTTTATGATTTATATATGTTTTATTGGTTATTCCAAAAATACATATATAAAATTAATAACTTAATTATTCTTCATTTTTTCAATTTCTTCTTTTGATAATAAAAGCTGATTTTTGCGTTTCTTTTCTGTTGTTTCTACAACCTCTTCCACTTCTCGTGTGTTCGCATAATTTTCAGTACTATAGGCAATTACATTTTCTATATCCTGGATATAAATACCAGAATCATAATGCTCTTTTCTTGCTAAAGTCTTGGCTCCTAATAAATAGCGTTTTAAAATTTCCTTATCTTCTTTACTTACTTGCTCTTCTCCAATTCCCAAGTTTTCATATCGCCATATAACATGTCTTTCATAGCTTGAAAAGTCACTAAGTGTCAAGTCTGTATAATCATATTCTACTTTAAATTTCAGACTTTGAATGGATAATGTTAGATTCGTCCAAATTTCTTTTCTTTCTGATTTTTGAAATTCTTTTCTCAGCTCTTTTATTTTACTATATAACATTTGGACCAATCTTAAATATTGATTTTCGTCTAAATTAAATTTCGCTGGTATCTCATATACATTAACTGGTTTCTTTTTAAAGATTCCTTTGGGAATATAATAAAAGAATAGCTCGCCTGTTTTTCCTTCTTTGTCTGGCTCGTCAAAAACAGAACTATATAGATATAGTTTTTCCCATTTTTCTGGTATCATATAAAATAGTTTTCTTTGTATATCTTCATATATTTCTTTTATTTTCTTCGTATGGTTTAACATATCCCTTTTATTCCTTATCTAATAAACTATCTCCCATCATTTCTTCTGGTTTCTCAAGCTTCATTAAATCTAACATAGTTGGTGCTAAATCTGCTAATTTTCCTCCCGCTTTTAATTTTATATTTTTGTTAGCACTTACTAAAATTAATGGTACTGGATTTGTAGTATGTGCCGTATGTGGCTCTCCTGTAGTGTAATCAATCATTTGCTCAGCATTTCCATGGTCTGCTGTAATTAATAAATTACCTTGTTTTTTCTCTACTAATTCTACTACTTTTCCTACACATTCATCAACAGCTTCTACTGCTTTGATAGCTGCTTCTACACTTCCTGTATGTCCTACCATATCACAATTAGCATAATTTAATATAATACAATCATATTTATCGTTTTCAATCGCTTCTAATACTTTATCCGTGACCTCATAAGCACTCATTTCCGGCTTTTGGTCATAAGTTTCTACTTTTGGAGACGGTACTAATATTCTGTCTTCTCCTTCATATTGTTTTTCTTCTCCTCCATTAAAGAAGAATGTTACATGAGCATATTTTTCTGTTTCTGCAATACGTAGTTGTGTATATCCTTTTTTACTTACATATTCTCCAAATGTATTTTGTAATGCTTCTTTTTTGAATGCTATGTGGACATTTGGTAAAGTTTCATCATAATTCGTAAAACATACATAATATAAATCTAAGTCTTTTTTGGTTTCAAATCCATCGAATTCTGGGTCTACTAGTGCTCTTGTAATTTCTCTTGCTCTGTCTGGTCTAAAGTTAAAGAAAATAACAGAATCATGTTTTCCAATTGTTGCCATTGGTTCTTCTCCATTACAAATTGCAGTTGGCTCTACAAATTCATCAAATACTTCTTTTTGATAAGAATCTTCAATTGCTTTTACTGTATTTCCAGCTTTGTTTCCTTCTCCTTTTACTAATACATCATAGCATTTTTTAACTCTTTCCCATCTTTTATCTCTGTCCATGGCATAGAATCTTCCTGATATACTAGCAATTTTTCCAATTTGTTTTTCTTCCATTTTTTCTTGTAACTTTATGATATATCCTTCTGCTGATGCTGGTGGTGTATCTCTTCCATCTAAGAAGCAGTGCACATATACATCTTCAAAATCTCTTCTTTTTGCCATTTCTAATAAACCATACAAGTGACGATTGTGGCTATGAACTCCACCATCTGATACTAATCCTAAAATGTGTAATTTAGAATTGTATTTTTTACAATTCTCAATCGCTGCAATAAATTCTGGATTAGAAAAAAACTCTCCATCTTCGATTGATTTTGTAATTCTAGTTAATTCTTGGTATACAATCCTTCCTGCTCCTATATTGGTATGTCCTACTTCTGAATTTCCCATCTGTCCTTCTGGTAATCCTACTGCTAAACCACTTGTATGAATTTCCGTATGAGAATATTTTTTCATTATTTTATCTATATTAGGTGTATTCGCTAATTGTATCGCATTTCCATCTTTATTAGCGTTATCACCAAATCCATCTAATATCATTAACATTGTTAGTTTGTCTTTCATACTCTACCATCCTTCTCTTTTCAAAAATTGCCAATTGCCAATGTTGCCAATCATTCCGGGTTTATTTGGCAACTTTTTATTTCTATAGTTGCCAAATAAACCCGGAATGATTGGCAACATTGGCAACCTCTTTTTTATTTATTAAATTGTACGATTTTACTGAATTCGTCTGCTTTAAGACTTGCTCCTCCCACTAAGCCTCCATCTATATCAGACATTTCAAATAATTCTTTGGCATTTGTGCTTTTTACACTTCCACCATATTGTATTATAACTCTATCTGCTACTGTTTGTCCATAGATTTCAGCAATTTTGTTTCGAATTGCTTTGATACTGTTATTGGCATCTTCTTTTGTTGCTGTTTTTCCGGTTCCGATTGCCCATATTGGTTCATATGCTATAATTGTATTTTCTACTTGGCTTTCTGTTAATCCTTCTAATGCTAATTCCGTTTGTTTGGTAATAACTTCTTCTGTTCTTCCTGTTTCTCTTTGTTCTAAAGTTTCTCCTACACACACAATTGGTTTTAACTCATTCTGGAAAGCTGCTTTTACTTTTTGATTCACAGTTTCATCTGTTTCATTAAAATATTGTCTTCTTTCTGAATGTCCTATAATAACATATTCTACATTAATCGATTTTAGCATTTTTCCTGATATTTCTCCTGTATAAGCTCCACTTTCTTCAAAATGCATATTTTGTGCTCCTATTTTTATGTTGGTATTTTGTGCGGTTAATAATGCATAGAATAAATCCGTATATGGCACACATAATACTACTTCATTTTCTGTGTCTTTAACGGCTGATGCTAGCTCCTCTATAAAATTTATTGCTTCATTTGGAAGCATATTCATTTTCCAGTTTCCTGCTATTACCTTTTTTCTCATATCTCATTTCCTTTCTAACTTATATTTTGAAGATATCTATTCCTTTATGCTATTTCTTTTTGTATTTCCTTATTTTTTCCTTGTGCATATTCTCTTACTTCTTGAAATATCTTTTCAAATCTTTTGTCATATTGAAGGTTGATTTTCCCCTGTCTTATCCATTCAAATACCTTTTCTAATGGGATTTTCTCTATCTTTTCTACTTCTTCTACCTTTATCGTTTCTGTTTTTAATTTTGTTTGTAAAACATAAAATTGAATAAAATATTTATCTTGTTTTCCTTCTGGATTTATAAATGTTAAATCTAACTCTGATAACTTCTTCAAATTTTGAATAGCTTCATTTCTTGCTCTTTTTTGTTCTTCTTCGCTCCCATTATGCAATTCTTCTACATATTCTCGTATCATAGCTTGTGTAGGTGTTTCATTGTTATCAATATGACCAGAAACCAAATCTAATTCTCCTGGTTCCGTTTCGCTCTTTCCTCTTCTTTCTACTAACACATTACCATTTTCATCCATTACAAAACAACTAACTGTTCTTATATGTTGATATGTTTTTCGTTTTTCTGGAGAAACTATACTTGTGTCGTATACTGGTCTACCTTTTTCATTTGTATATACTTTATAAAAACTTCTTTCTGCTTCTTTTTTTATTCTTTCTCTAAATTGCGTCATTTATTTCTTCTCTCTTTCCAAATGAGGATTTTGGGGCCGTCCCCAAATCCTTATTTATCTAAAAGGCATTCGATTCCTGGTAATGCTTTGCCTTCTAAGAATTCTAGAGAAGCTCCTCCTCCTGTTGAAATATGTGTCATTTTGTCTTCTAGTCCTGCTTTTTTTACTGCTGCTGCTGAATCTCCTCCTCCTATTATGGTTGTGCAGTCTGATTCTGCTAATGCTTTTGCAATACGATTTGTTCCAACAGCATATTGGCTAACTTCAAATAATCCTAATGGTCCATTCCATACTACTGTTTTTGCTTTTCTTAATTCTTCTTCAAATAATTGTATGGTTTCTTCTCCTATATCAAAACCTTCCCATCCTTCTGGAATTTCTATACATTTTACGGTTTTACTTTCCCCTTCTGGATTGTCTGCTTTTCCTAATTTAGTATCAACTGGAAGCATTAGTTTAACACCTTTTTGTTCTGCTTTTTTCATTAGTTCTATTGCTAAGTCCAATTTATCTAATTCACAAATAGAATTTCCTACTTCATAACCTTGTGCTTTAAAGAATGTATATGCCATTCCTCCTCCAATTATTAGTGTATCAACTTTTTCTAGTAAATTATCAATTACTCCTATTTTGTCAGATACTTTTGCTCCTCCTAATATAGCTACAAATGGTCTTTCTGGATTGGATATAGCCTTTCCTAAGAATTTTAGTTCTTTTTCTATTAAGAACCCTGCTACTGCTGGTAAATATTGGGCTACTCCTGCTGTTGAAGCATGTGCTCTGTGCACAGCCCCAAATGCATCACTTACATAAATTTCTGCCATAGAAGCTAGCTCTTTTGCAAATTCTGCATCATTATCTGTTTCTTCTTTGTGGAATCTCACGTTTTCAAGTAACATGATTTGTCCATTTTGTAATTCTGCTGCTTTTGTTTTCGCATCTTCTCCTATTACATCTTTTGCCATAATCACTTCTTTATCTAACAATTTTGCTAATTCTTCTGCTACTGGTTTTAATGAAAATTCTGGCTTAAATTCTCCTTTTGGTCTTCCTAAATGTGAGCATAAAATAACAGCACAATGATTTTCCAACAAGTATTTTATGGTTGGTAATGTTGCTACAATTCTTGTATTATCTGTTATATTTTGCGTTTCGTCCATTGGTACGTTAAAATCGCAACGTACTAATACTTTTTTTCCTTTCAAATCAATATCTTTTACTGTTTTTTTGTTCATTTTCCAATTCCTCCTATCAATTTGGTTGTTTTTCTTTATTAGTATTATCTTTTTTTCTTAAGTCAATACCATTCTATACCAAAAAAGAATACTTTTCAAGTATTCTTTTTGGGATTGTTGACAAAGTATTCAAATATTTATCGTAAACCTTTATCGTGTTTCGTTGGTTATATTCTTAAAATTCTTTACTTTGATATATTTTCTTCACGATTGACAATTTATTTGTTTCTAATTTCAATTATTTTCTTCACATCTTCATACCTTTTATCATTATCTTCTAAATCTATCATTAACCACTTTTGCTTATTACCTTCTTCTGTTTCTTTATAAGTTTGTTGTACATCATAACTAAAAGTTGAAAATATATTTTCGAAAAATTCTTTTTCCTTTTTTCCAATAACAACTAATACAGTAAAGTAATTTTCTCTTGGATATACAGTACATAATGTTTTACTACCTTTTTTAAATTTTATATTCCAACCATATTCCCAATTACATTTACTAAATTCAAATTTAGGTGTTATATTATAAGTATTTTTCATATATTGGCAAAAATCTTCCCATAAATTATTATTTATATATTCTTTCATTTCATATTCAGTAGGAATATGACTAAAATCTTCTTTAAACATAGTATATCTCCCATCGTATTTGTTATTTACTTAACTTTTCTATTGCTTCATCTTCATTTTCTACAAAAAATATATCTTTACCATTATTACTTTCA
>CANEFU010000009.1 GCA_947426875.1 uncultured Clostridium sp. | reverse complement strand
TCGTTACAGTGTAATAACGCATTTCTTTCTGCATGATAGTTACCATATTTTTCATGATAGCCTTCTGCTATGATTCGATTATTTTTTACGACAACACAACCCACCATTGGATTAGGAGAAGTATGACCCATTCCTTGTTTAGCAAGTTGGATTGCCCTTTTCATATACGCTTCCATATAGAAATCCTTTCCTATATAACAAAATAACTTTGAAAAATAATTTTCAAAGCTCGACAAAAATTCAAGTATACAAAATAATATACTTTTACTTTTATTTTTCTTCTTTCATCCAGACTTTAACTGTCGGCTTTGGAATTACTTAAGTCTTAAGTTCACCAAATCAGCTTTTTAGCTCGTGGGCTTTACCACCGGTAGAGATTTTCACTCTGCCCTGAAGATTATTTTTCGGTATTATATCATAAAAAACTTAAATATGCAAGGTAATGCTATCATTGTCATGTAAGTTATTTGTTTTTCTAAGAGAGATATCAGATACAATCTCAATAATAGTAAGAGGATGGTCGCCACCTTCTTTGTTATTTTTTTCTGCTCTTAGGATATAACCTTTATGACCTAAAATTTCGCATTCTTTTACAAGCACATCAAAAATCCCACCATATTCATTGGCAGTAATTTTCTCTTCGTCATCTAAAACATAATCATTATCCAACTCAATATTTAAGGTGCCTAAAAATAATTTCATATGATATTTTTTTTCAAAAATAGGATTTATTTTATTCACCCAAAAACTAGCACTTCCAAATCCAGATTTTACTTTTCCTTTCAGTTCCATTCTGTTTCAATCCTTTTTCTATAATTTTTTGTTATTCTATCATAAATTTTCTTAATTGACTAGAAGGGTAAAACAAATTTAAGATAAGGCAAAAAGACGAAAAACAAAGATAAATGTAAAAATATGGGGAAAACTGCGATGAAAAATCCTTGAAAACAAAGGAAAAACATAGTATGATAGGAGGCGTGTCTACAAAAGAAAGGGGATAAAAATGAAAACGTTTTTCAGTAGTATGTTTATAGAGAACGAAAAATTAGTAGAGGCGGAAATTAATTATCCAATCAAATTAGAATACTATAAAATAATCAACGAAGATGAGATAACGAAACAAGAAGGTATCAAGTTTGGAATTTATATAGTAAAAACAGAATATAAAAAGGAGAAAGTAAAGATAGAAGATAAAATAATACAATACGTATCAAATGACGAAAGAAAAATAGAAGAAATATTAAATACATTAAAGCGAAATGAAGTACCACCAGTTACAGCAGAAGAGATTTTGAGGGAGCTTTCCCAAAAAACAATAATGCTATAATTTTATACAAAAAGCTTGCAAAATATAGGAAATTAGGCTAGAATACTAAAGAAAGCAAAGAATTAAGGAGGATTATATGGCTGATAAATTAATAATAGTGGAATCACCAGCAAAAGCCAATACCATAAAAAAATTCTTAGGTGGAAGTACAAAAGTAGTAGCATCTATGGGGCATATTAGAGATTTACCGAAATCAAAAATGGGAATTAATATAGAACATGATTTTGAACCAGAATATATTAATATTAGAGGAAAAGGAGATTTAATCAAATCCTTAAAAAAAGATGCAAAACAAGCTAAAAAGATATACCTTGCAACTGACCCTGACCGTGAAGGAGAAGCGATAGCATGGCATTTAGCAACTATTTTGAAGGAAGAAAAAGAAAAAATAACAAGAGTGACTTTTAACGAAATCACAAAAGGAGCCGTACAAAAAGCAATTAAAGAGCCAAGAAATATTGACTTAAATTTAGTGGATGCTCAACAAGCAAGAAGAGTATTAGACAGAATTGTGGGATATAAAATGAGTCCAGTATTATGGAAAAAAGTAAAGAGAGGATTATCAGCAGGGAGAGTTCAATCTGTTGCTGTTAAGTTAATTGTAGATAGAGAAGAAGAAATAGAAAACTTTATACCAGAAGAATACTGGAATTTATATGCTAATTTGCAAGAAACAGAAAGCAAAAAAGAATTAGAAGCAAGATTCTATGGAAAAGAAGGTAAAAAGCAAGAGATTCATTCAGAAGAAGAAGTAAATAAAATCCTAAAAGACTTAGAAAAAGCAAAATACATAGTACAAGAAGTAAAAAAAGGAGAAAAGAAAAGAAATCCAGCACCACCATTTACAACAAGTACCATGCAACAAGAAGCTTCTAGAAAATTAGGATTTACCTTAAAGAAAACTATGTCAATAGCACAAGGTTTATATGAAGGCGTAAAAATGCCAGAAAAAGGTACAGTTGGTTTAATAACCTATATGAGAACAGATTCGACTAGAATATCAGAAGAAGCAAGAGCGGCTGCTAAAGAGCATATAGTAGGAACTTATGGAGAAGAGTATTATGAAAATAGATATTATAAAACCAGTAAAGAAGCTCAGGATGCACACGAAGGTATCCGACCTACTTATGCCGATTTAGAACCAGATAGTATAAAAGACTATTTAACAAAAGACCAATATAAGCTATATAAATTGATTTATAATCGTTTTATGGCAAGTCAAATGAAAGCAGCTATCTATAACACTATGGCAGTTTCAATTGATGCAAATGGATACACTTTCAAAGCCAATGGGCAAACCATAAAATTCAAAGGATTTATGACCTTGTATGTAGAAGGAACAGACCAAAAAGAACAAGAAGAAGAGGGAATGTTACCAGAATTAAAAGAAAAACAAGAGTTGAAATTAAAAAAATTAAATCCAAAACAAAGCTTTACAGAACCACCAGCAAGATATACAGAAGCAAGCCTTGTAAAAGCATTAGAAGAAAAAGAAATAGGAAGACCAAGTACCTATTCACCAACCATTACAACCATTTTAGAAAGAAGATACATTGAAAAAATACAAAAACAATTGGCTCCAACAGAATTAGGAAGAATTGTCAACAAATTACTAACAGAAAACTTTACAGATGTCATAAATGTAGAATTCACAGCTAAAATAGAGAACGAATTTGACGAAATAGCAATGGGAAAAGAAGAATGGAAGAAAATGATTCGAGAATTTTATGGACCATTTGAAAAAGAAATAGAAAAGGTAGAAAAAGAATTAGAACATGTAGAGTTAGTAGATGAAGTATCAGATGTACAATGTGAAAAATGTGGAAGAATGATGGTGTATAAATTTGGAAGATATGGAAAATTCTTAGCATGTCCAGGATATCCTGAATGTAAGAATGCAAAGCCAATCATAGAAACTATTGATGTACCATGTCCAAAATGTGGGGCAACTGTGCAAGTTAGAAAAACGAAAAGAAAAAGAAATTACTATATTTGTGAAAACAATCCAGCTTCTTGTGACTACATTTCATGGAATAAACCAAAAGAAGGGGAAAAGTGGAATCCAGAGGAGGCAGAGGAAGTCAAAAAAGAAACCACTAAAAAGCCAAGAAAACCGACTAAAAAAACAACCAAGAAAACGACTAAAAAGAGTAAAGCAAACAATAACTAGACAATAGTTGATAATCACATTTTTGTAACGATTTAGAGATAGTGCATTTGGTTTAAAAAGTTTATCTATTTTTTATGAAGTAACAATTCGATGCTGAGAGTTACGAATAAAAATAGATAAACTTTTATTAAGAAAACATAAAGGCTTTGAATCGTTACATATTTTTTTGGCGATTACCTCAAATTTCTTGACATTTTGGAATTAATTTGTTATTATTATTAATGCATTTAAGAATAAAATAGTTTGAATGCGAATATAATTAATTAGGAAATGCAGGTATAGTTTAGTGGTAAAACATAACCTTGCCAAGGTTAAGTTACGGGTCCGATTCCCGTTACCTGCTCCATATATTTTAAATAATCGGCGATATAGCCAAGTGGTAAGGCACGAGTCTGCAAAACTCTGATCCCCGGTTCGAATCCGGGTGTCGCCTCCAATAAAAAAGCGAGAAAATGTTGAAATATCAATATTTTCTCGCTTTTTTATCTGTTTTTATGTTAAAAATAAAAACGCAGTATTTTCAAGGTTTTTAGAAGTTGAAAATGCAAAAAATAATTTTATATGGGTTAAAATAATAGACTTGTATAAATATATTAGTTTATGATATATTTATACAAATGTAATTAAAGGAGAAAAATAATGGAATTTGAACAAGAACTTCAATTAGTAATTGTGAGTGTAACTCTTGGTGGAATTATAGGATTAATGTCAAGTATAACAATGTTTCTAATACAAAGATATATTGATACAAAAGGAAAAGTATTAATATTTTATAAAAAAACTTTTGTAGATATTGATAAAGATGTGAAAGGTGGATTTTCAGAAAATGATTCTGTTGTTGATTTGTCCATTCCTCTAGTTTTTGAATTTCAGAATACAACTAATACAACAAAAGTAATACGAGATATATCTTTGTTTTTGTATAAAAATGGAAAAAAGCTAAATAAAATGTATCAAATAAATTTTATTAAGAAATCAAATAGTAAGGGAGAAAAAATAACAAAAGAAGAAAAAATTGAATTTGGAAGTGAAAAAAATTCTTACTCTTTTGTAATACCTCAACATAGTATACAAAAACAATATTGCTATTTTGGATATTTTATTCAAAAGGAAGAGATTCAAAATAATATATTTGATGAAATACGTTTAAGATATTTTAATGAGAACAATAAAGAAAAAGTTTCTAAATTTATGAAAATTGAAAATTGTTGGAGAATACAAAATTTTGAAGTTGATAATGAATGGAAGAAATTATAATAAAAGTTTTTTTATAAAAAAGTAGAAATAGAATTAAATAAGCTAATAAATAGAGAACTTTAAAAATTTGTGATGTTTGCTTGAATAATGTAGAAAATTATTGTAATATAATAGCAACCTTTCTTGTCAAGAGGTAGTCTTTACTAAAAGACGGAAAGGAGGGCAAATATGATGACTAATCCTGAACTTATTCTAAAAATGATTGAAATGCTTTTAGCTGAAAGAGATAAAAACAACGAACTTCAATCAGAATTAGAAGAATACAAAAAAAGTGAAGGCTAAATGTGTCATACATAGCCGAAGTGGGAAAGAATTACAGGGCTTTCCTGCTTTTTATTTTAGGCATAAAAAAAGTAGTGTATTACAGGTACACTACGAACAAACAAATGACACAATCCTGAACCAAAGTGCATTGTTTTAATGTAACTATATAATAACATTTTTCTTTCCATTTGTCAAATGTGATTCTTGAAAAGTTATTGTTTTTTATTAAACAATGGTATAATTGATTTATAGATTACGTGTTATATAAAATTAAAATTATTGGGTTAAAAATGGGTTAAAATGAAGTTTGTTAAAGATAGAAGTGTAGTCTACAAGCGGATTACGACTGACACTCAACCTGACTGTCGCCTCCAATGAGAAGTGTGTAAGCATTGGTAAATCAACGTTTACACACTTTTATTTGCTTTTTAATTGAAAAATGGGTCCAGTATTTTCACTACTTTTAGAGCTTAAATTTTTTTAATCTTCTAAATGAACTTAACACAAACTTTTAGCTTTTTTATACTTAACACATTTTAAAGTTTAATAAAAAATAAGTATTAAAATTTATCAAAAAATTCATTTGACAGCTAAAAAAAAATATGTTATTATATATTTACATTAAAACAATGTACTCTAGCTCGGTTTGTGTATATTGTTTGCTCGTAGTGTACCGTAATACACTACTTTTTTTATGTCAAAATAAAAAGCAGGAAAGCCCCGTAAAACTTTCCCACTTTCGACTATGTATGACACTTCTAGTCTTTACTCTTTTTGTATTCTTCAAGTTTTGTTTGAAGTATGATGTTTTTTTCTTTTGCAACTAATAACTTTTCAATCAATTCTCGAATAAGCTCGGTTTGTGTCATTGTATTTGCCCCCTTTCCGTCCTTATGTAAGAACTACCTTTGACAGCGAAAGGTTGTTATTATATTATAATATTTTTTTAGCCAATACAAGCGAACATCTTAAGATTTTCATTAGTAATATATTCTTTTATATAATAAATTTCATTTATACTTTCTATTTCATAAGCTCCTAAAATTTCCTCTGGTTTAATTCCTTTTTCTTTGGAAAAATCTAATCCTATATTTTTGTTTTTTAATAATTTGTCCGTCATTTGTTGCTTCAAATTATCCATTACCCACGAATCCAAATCATAAAAATTATATATAAATTTAATAATGTATGGTTTTCCTAATCCTAATAATAGATTTTTTCCTAAAATATCATTATTAAATACATTATAAGTAATTTCTTCTCCATAGTATTTAAATATGTCGTCAAATCCATTATTTACTTGTTTATTATCACAGCAAAAGTATATTTTATTTTTTCTGTTGTCAAAATTTTGCTCTTTTAAATAATTTTCGAACTGTTTATTTATAATATAATTCTTTTCTGGATATCTTGAGGTAATATTTTCTCTTATTTTTCTAATACTTCTGTTACATAGTACATTTAATCCATTTTCAAATATATCTTTTATATCAATTAAATTTATTACTTTAGTTAGCTACAAAAATTTGTTTTGTTCGCTTGTACTATTGTAAATAGTGTAGTATAGTAGTTAAGGATAGAAATGGAACGAGCAATGTGTGTTGCCACTTTACTACATAGCTAATGCTATGAGAGAGTGAGGTGGTGTTTATGGGATTAATATATGCTTTGGTTTTTTCCCTAACTGTAAACGTAATCTTATTGACGATTATATACATAATTTGGACTAATAAGGAATAATAAAACAACACATTTGCTTTTGACGGAGTAATGTGTTGTTATTACAATAATATGTGGTAGCCACATTGTCTGTAGCTCTCATTTTCTATCTATATTGTACACAGATTTTCAGGAGAAGTCAAATGAAAATTTGTTATTTATGAATTGGAGTGTTGTTAAATGAAGTTAGAATTTAAACAGCTTATAAATATCGATGAAGATACTTTAAATATTATAAGTAATTGGATGTATAATTGGTGGGGAAAAAATGATGGATATAGTTTTGAAAAAGTAAAATGTTTTATGAAACACAGTATGGTAGAGCATAGATTACCACAAACTTATGGATTGTTTCTAGATTGTAAAATTATTGGAATATTTCAATTTACTTATGAAGATTTAAATGTTAGACCAGATATATATCCATGGTTAGCAAATGTATATATAGATGAAAATTATAGAAAACAAGGATATGGAAGAATATTACTTGAAAATGTTAAAAAGATTGCTCAAGAAAATATAGATTTTGAGGAAATATTTTTATATACTAAACACATAGGACTATATGAAAAGTTTGGCTGGACTTATTTATATGATATTGACACCTATAATGAAAATCAAAGAATAGAGAGATTATATAAATTAAAATTAAGATAACCATCGCTATTATACATAGCTTTTTAAGAAAAATCAAATCATTTTTCAATATGAAAATAGCAATTCAATAAAGTATTAGTATTTTTAATAAAAACACTAATTTGTAGAAAGGAATATAGTTATGAAGAAAAGACCAACAACCACTTTATTTATGCTTGCATCTTTAGATGGAAAAATAAGTACAGGAAACAATGATAGTTTAGATACAGATAAAGATTTTTGTAAAATAGATGGAGTTAAAGAGGGATTACACCAGTATTATGAAATTGAGTGTACAACTGATTATTACTCATTAAATACAGGAAGAACAATGGCAAAAATCGGAGTCAATAATAAAAAAGAATACCACAATAAGGTGGAAGTTAATTTCATTATTATTGATAATAAACCTCATATAAATGAAAATGGTATAGATTACATATGCCATTGGGTAGAAAAGTTAATTTTAGTTACAACAAACAAAAATCACATAGCATATTCTTTGAAAGATAAATATGATAATTTAGATATTTTGTTTTATGAAGAATTAGATTTGAAAATATTATTAGAAGATTTATATAGTGGATATAATGTTGATAAATTAACAATACAATCTGGTGGAAGTTTAAATGGACTATTGGTAAGGGAAAATCTAATAGACTATGTAAATATCGTGATTGCCCCATTATTAGTTGGTGGAAAAGATGTATCTACATTAATTGATGGAAAAGCAATAGAAAGTGATAGAGAATTAGATAAATTGAGAGCTTTAGAATTAATGGAATGCAATAAACTTGAGGACTCTTATGTACAACTTAAATATAAAGTGAAGAAATAAAAATATTAATAAGTTCTTTAATCAATAATTTATAAAATATGCTGTACAATAGCTGTACATTTGTGTAAGCAATTCTTATAGCTATAGATTAAAAATTACTAAATAATAAGTTTAATATACAAACCTATATTTAGCAATTTATTGCTCTTTATTTGGATTTTTTGATAGCATACTTCGTAAATTAAATTTATTACTTTACTTAATATGAATTGAAAAGTCAATTATTCCAATAGAAAAAGACCCGTAGGTCTAATTCTCAAAGTTTGCTGCTGGTGTAATTTAGTATAAGACAACCAAAAAGAACAAAATAACAAACCGGATGTATTTGTATTTTTGTAAAAATTGGAGATATACATACACCAGTAACAATAAACGTAAAAACTAAACAAGCAACTTTAAAAAATTTAATAAAGGTATTCATAAAGTTCCTTTCTGCCATATGGCAACTGTTAACGAGTTACACAAAGCAAATAGCTTATATTTATATGATACAGCAATCAATATAAAATTGCAAATAGTATCTTAAAAAGGTGTAAGAAAGAGAATAGATAGTTAAAGAAAAGCCCCAAACTCTCACGAGAATGGGACTAATAGACGTGACTGGCATTATAATGTCAGCGTAGTAAGAAGTGTTATTCAGCTGATTAAGTAGAATGCTCCTCTAGTTCTCTTTTTCTTTTTTTCTGCATCTGCAAGGTAAATATAAAATTAGAAAACCTCATAGATGGGGCAGAAAGCCCAAGAGATAAAGCAAGAGAAAGCGATAAATCATTTGATTTTAACAGAGTTTCATTGAACTTTTTTTCATCGTAAAAAAGAATTCTTTTCTCACAAGTTTTCCGCGCAGGACAATTTGTGCAAAATTCATTCAGTGTGCATGTAACTGCTAAATTCATAAAAACACTCCTTTGTAATTTGAATTTTATATACATATTATAACATAAATTAACATAAAAAAGCAAACCGGTCAAATCTTATGTCAGAAAATAATATAGAAATAAGCAAGAGTTATGTAATTTGTTTCTAAATTCTTCAATCACTTCATCAGAAGTACAATGACCCATATAAGCACTTTGTATATTATTGTTGATGAAGTATTCTATTGTTTTTTCTGTTGCTTCATTTACTTCTCTAAGATAGAATCCTCCTTATTTAGAATGACAATCTTAATGTATTATATTTTTATTAAAATAACAACTTTAGTAAGAAAATCTTGCTATTTTTCTTATAATCGTATAAAATAAAAGTGGAAAAATGGAGGAAAAAATGGGAATAAGAATCATATACGGAAAACCGGGAAGTGGAAAAAGTGAATTTTGCTTCTCAGAAATAGCTAAAAAACTAAAACAAGAAAAGAAAATATATATGATTACACCAGAACAGTTTTCATTCACAGCAGAGCAAAAACTAATGGAAACTGTTAAATCTCATGCTATCCTAAATGCTGAAGTAGTTACTTTAAGCAGAATGGCTTATCGAGTCTTAAACGAGATAGGAGGAAGCAGCAAAACACGCTTATCTAAATGTGGAAAAGCAATGCTTATTTATGCCATTCTAAATCAAAACAAAAAAGAACTAAAATTTTTGGGGAAGTCAGATGAAAATATTGATTTGAGTATGACGGCCATTACAGAATTTAAAAAACATGGTATAACCGTACAAGACTTGCAACAAGAAATAGAAAAAATAGAAGATACTTATTTAAGAACCAAGTTAAAAGATATGGCTCTTATTTATCAAAAATTTGAAGAGCAGATAACCAATCAATATATCGAAGAAACGGATTTATTAACAATACTGGCAGACTTTGTGAAAGATACCGATTTTATCCAAGATAGCATTGTATATTTGGATGAATTTGCAGGATTTACCAAGCAAGAGTATGAAGTAATAAAACAATTTACTAAACTTGCAAAACAAGTCAATATTACGATATGTACAGATGATTTAAATATCAATACGAATCCCGATATAGATATATTTTATTCTAACAAAACGACCATAATGAAAATTTGGAACATGATAAATGAAAATGAGTTCAAAATGGAAGAACCAGTACATTTACAAAAACAATATCGATTTAAAACAGAAGAATTAAAGCATTTAAGTGAAAATATCAACAACCATAAATCCACAACTTATGAAAAAAATGTGGAAAACATAGAGCTGTTTTTAGCACAAAGCCCATATTCAGAAATAGAAAACATAGCAAAACAAATTACAAAGTTAATTCGAGATGAAAATATGAGATATAAAGAGATTGCCATTATCACGAAAAACATAGAGGAATATGCCTCTTATGTAAGAGCTATATTTTCTAAATATAAAATACCAGTATTTATTGATGAAAAGAGAGATGTCAATCAAAATATCATCATACAATATCTACTTTCTTTATTAGAGGTTTTAAGCAAGAATTTTTCTTCGGATGCCGTTTTCAATTATTTAAAATTAGGTTTTGTAGAAATAGAACCAGACGAAATTTTTGAATTAGAAAACTATTGTAATAAGTGGGGAATTAAGCAAAATAAATGGAAGAAAGATTTTAATTGTGAAATAGAAAAAGAAGACAAGAGACCAAAAGTAGAAAGACTAAATGAAATAAGAAAACAGCTTATCAATCCACTGTTAGCATTAAAGGAAAAAATTAACCAAAACAAAACAGTAGCAAATATAACGAAATGTCTATATGATTTTTTGCAAGAGCAAAAAATAGAGGAAAAGATAGCTAAAAAAGTGCAAGAGTTAGAAGAAAAATCCCTTCTAGATTTGGCTAAAGAATATATAGAGAGCTATAAAATTATAATAGAATTATTGGACGAAATGATTTTAGTCTTTGGAGAAGATAGAGTAACAGTAGACCAATATAGCAAAATTTTAAAAGTAGGTTTAAAAAATAGTGAATTAGGAAAAATTCCAGGAACACAAGACCAAGTAATCTTTGGCGATATTGACAGGTCAAGAAGTCATAAAGTAAAAGCGGTATTTATCATAGGATTAAATGATGGAAGATTTCCAAGTGTTAACAAAGAGGAAGGGTTCCTAGATGATGAAGATAGAGAAATATTAAAACAAGATGGAATGGAATTGGCAAAAGGCACGATAGAAAGATTATACGAAGATAATTTTAATATTTATAAAGCCTTTACCACAGCTGAAAATAAAATTTATTTATCTTATACTTCGTCTGATAAGGAAGGAAAATCTTTAAGAGCATCGATGCTAATCTATAAAATAAAGAAACTATATCCCAATTTAAAAGAAAAAAGCGATATGATAAACAAAGAATATGAAATCATAAATGAACAAGTAACTTATGAAGAATTATTAGAAAATATAGCAAAACTTCGAGATAACAAAATCATTTCTAGCATTTGGTATTGTTTGTACCAATATTATAGACAAAAAATAGAATGGCAAGAAAAATTAGAAAATGATTTGCAAGGTTTAATGTATACAAATCTGCCACAAAAAATCAAACAAGAAAATATAGATAAATTGTATGGAAACACATTAAATACAACTGTTTCAAAACTTGAAAAATATAGTAGTTGTCCTTTTTCTTATTACTTACAATATGGATTGAAACTAAAGGAAAAAGAAGAACTAAAAATACATACTTTTGATACAGGCTCTTTTATGCATGAAACCATAGATAAATTTTTTGAACAAGTAAGAGAGCAGGAACTCGGTTTGGCAGAAATAGAAGAAGAACAAATTTATGAAATGGTATCAGAAATTATAGAAGAAAATTTACAGTTAAGTAAAAATTTTATATTTACCTCAACAGCTAAATATAAAGCTTTAGTTAAGAGATTAAAAAGAATTGTAAGTAAAGCTTTAAAATATATTATACAAACTTTAATCTATAGTGATTTTAACATAGAAGGAACCGAAATGGAATTTGGAAAAAAAGGTGAATATAAACCAATTGTGTTAACATTAGAAGATGGAAAAAGGGTTGAAATTACAGGGAAAATAGATAGAATTGATACAGCAATGGGAGAGGACGGAAAATATATCAGAATCATCGATTACAAGTCTTCTAGTAAAAATATAGATTTAAACGAAGTCTATGCTGGGCTTCAAATCCAATTACTAACTTACTCAGATGCTATATGCAAAGAAGAAGATATCATGCCAGCAGGAATATTCTATTTTTCTTTGTTAGAGCAAATGATAAAAGCAGACAAAAAAATAGCAGATGAAGAAATAGAGGAATTAATCAGGAAAAATTTTAGAATGAAGGGATTAATTCTGGCAGATGTAAAAATCATTAAAATGCATGATAATACCTTAACAACAGGAAGCTCAAAGTTGGTACCAGCAGCTATCACATCATCAGGAGCTGTCAATGAAAAATGGACGAATGGAGTAGATAAAGAAGAATTTAAAATTTTGCAAGAATATATAGACTTTATCATCAAACAAATTGCAAAAGAAATTTTAAGTGGTAGAATAGATTTAAAACCATATAATAAAAATGGAAAAACACCATGTGAATATTGTGAATATAAAGCAATATGTGGATTTAATGCCAAACAAAATAATAATGAGTATCATTATATTGATAAAAAAACTAAGGATGATATCATAAATAAAATGAAAAAGAAAACAAAGGGGTAACCAATGGAAAAAGCAAATGATATACAAATGAGAAAACGAAATATGAAACTATTTCCGACTTATAAAAAAATTGCGTGGGACTATTTATTTTATTATACAATTGATTTTTTATTTTTGACGCAAATAAAACATATCAGTGCTGCTAATGTAGTATTGTTAAGTTCAATAAGAGCGCTATTTGCTATATTCTTACAAGTTCCAGCCAATATCATAGTGGATTTTTTAGGAAGAAAAAACAGTATGATATTAGGAAATATCTTAAATTGTTTATATATGGTAATGTTTATGATGAGTGGAAATTTATTTGACTTAATTGTAGCAAGATTTATTTCAGCATTAGCATGTTCGATAAAAGATATTGCAGAACCTAGTTTATTAAATGAATCCATTCCACCATCAAGGTATAAAAGTAATATATTTGCTAGAATAGATGCAAAAGGGAAGTCTGGGTTTTACTTTTTAAGTGCTATCTTTAAAATCATAGCAGGATTTCTATTCGAAATAAATGGATATTTGCCATTTATATGTTCTTTAATTGTACTAATTGTAGCAAGTATCCTATCAATGTTTTATATAGAACCAATAAA
Source organism: uncultured Clostridium sp. (assembly GCA_947426875.1). Taxonomy (GTDB): domain Bacteria; phylum Bacillota; class Clostridia; order TANB77; family CAG-508; genus CAG-269. The sequence goes on along the minus strand of CANEFU010000009.1, from coordinate 1,136 downwards.
AACATCCAAAGGAACTTCTAAGCCTAATGTTAAAAAGCAATTACAAGATATAGAAGAAGGATTTAAATATGTGTTAAAATCAGAAAGATTAAAAGCACTAGTAATAGCAGCTTCTTTGATAGCAAGCTTACTTTCCATATTACTAAACTATCAAACTAGTCTTTGGCAGGATATAAAAGTACCAGCATCTTTTATTGGAATAATTGCAGCAGGTCTAACATTAGTATCATCGTATGCATCTAAAAAGCAAAATGAATTTCATAATCGATTTAAAAATAAATCGATTCTTGTTATAGCTCTGATGGCTTCTATTAGTACAATTATAGCAGGAATAGCAGGACTTAAAGCAGAGCATTGTCGCCTATTCATAGTTGTAATTATTATATCTTACATAACTGCCAAATTCACGCATGGAATGTTTTATACTATTATTGATAGATATTTTAGAAACTTTACCAATAAAAATATTGATACGAAAGTATTTGCTATCAAAAATTTATTTGTGAATATTGTTTCTGCAACGATGGGAATACTAGCATCCTTTTTACTAGATAAAATGAAAACAGCATATTGTATGATATTAGTAGGAATAGTGTTTACTATCTTATATGTATTAATGGGAAAATATATGAAAACAAGAGTAGGATTAAAACCAGAACAATATTCAAAAGAAGAAAGAAAATATGATGAATTGAAAGAGGGCGTTTAAGGAGCGTCTCTCAATTTCAGTAAAAAAGGAGAAACTAATGGAAGAAACGAATAAAATACAAATGAGAAAACGAAATATGAAACTATTTCCTCTATATAAAAAGCTAAGTTGGGATTATCTATTTTTTTATACCGTAAATTTCTTGTTTTTGACACAAGTAAAAAATATTAATCCAGCAGATGTAGTACTGATAGACTCTTTTTACTACTTATTTGCTATATTTTCACAAATACCAGCAACTTTTGTCATTGAGTTTTTAGGAAGAAAAAATAGTATTGTTTTAGGAAATATCTTGAGCTGTCTCTATATGGTAGTTATTATATTTAGTCAAAATCTATTTAATTTAATTATTGCAGAAATTTTAAGTGCTATTTCTTTTGCGATTAAAGAGAGTGTAGAGCCAAGCTTACTCAACGAATCAATACCA